>CAYPMT010000037.1:8541-18613 GCA_964411875.1 uncultured Kangiellaceae bacterium | reverse complement strand
AAAGATTTCAAAGCTAAAACACGTAAAGATCCTGTCATGAACGCACAGGCGTCTATGTTGTCAGACAAAGACATTGTTAATATTGCTGCCTATTATGAAAGCTTGGGTAAAACTAATCATTCACAGGCAAGCGAGAAAAAGTAAATTATATTGAACCGAGTATCGCGTCATGGAAACTCAGCTACCCATTCTTTATTCTTTTAGGCGTTGCCCTTATGCTATTCGGGCGCGAATGGCACTCTATTATGCAAATGTTAAGTATGAACATCGAGAAATAGAGTTAAAAAATAAGCCACAATCGATGTTAGATATTTCATCAAAAGGGACTGTGCCAGTTTTTTTATTGCCCAATCAAACGGTTATTGATGAAAGTTATCAAGTGATGCTGTGGGCGCTAGAACAGCAGGATAGCCAATCCTGGTTTTATGGCTTGGACGATAAAAGCCAACAAGCGATTGAAAGCTTAGTTAATGCCAACGACTATTTTAAACCTCAGCTTGATCGTTATAAATATGCCGATCGTTATCCAGAATCAGATCGTTATTACCGAGGACAAGCTGAGGACTTTGTGCTGAGATTAGAAAATTGTTTAACTAATAGCAATTATTTAATTTCAAACCAAATAACGTTGGCTGATATCGCTATATTTCCTTTTATCAGGCAGTTTGCTTTTGTCGATAAGGCTTGGTTTGATCAGTCGCCTTACCATGCTTTACAACAATGGCTCGCTAATTTCTTGGAGAATGATTTGTTTACTCAAGTTATGCATAAGCATCAACTTTGGAAAGATGTTCAATAAATGACAATAGATTAAGCAGGAACTATCAAGTAAGCACATAGACATTATCTAAATCATCTATTGAACCATAATAGCTAATTGAATAGCCTTTCTATAATGCCTTGTTATAATGTGCCCCAATAATTGAATCAATAAATATTATGGAGTTTTACCATTAATGACTGACTCAAACAGTAGAGATTTACTTAATGAAACTCACGATGCTAGCTTAACTAGTTGGGTGGAATCTGCAAATCAGGAAAACACTGATTTTCCGATACAAAATTTACCTTTTGCTATTTTTAGGCGAGCTGGGTCCCAAGAAGATTTTCGTGGGGGTGTTGCCATTGGCGATCAAGTATTAGATTTAGCGGCAGTAACTCGACTAAATGTTTTCGATAGTTTGGCACAAGAATCCGTTACCGCATGTAGTGGTTCTGAATTGAATGCATTTATGGGTATGGGTAAAGCAGCTTGGTCAGCATTACGATTAGCGTTATCAAAAGCTTTGCGCACTGGTTCTGAACTTGAAGCAAAATTATCCGATTGTTTAATCGAACAGTCTCAAGTTGAATATAAATTACCTTGCCAAATTGGTGATTACACCGATTTTTATACTTCCATTCATCATGCGACTTCTGTCGGTCGATTATTCCGTCCAGATAACCCATTGTTGCCTAACTATAAATGGATCCCGATTGGTTATCATGGTCGTTCTTCCTCAATTGATGTTTCGGGACAAACTTTTAAACGTCCAAAGGGACAAATAAAAGGGCCTCAAGATGATGTGCCAATGGCTACACCTTGTCGACGTATGGATTATGAAATGGAAGTGGGTATTTTTATCGGTAGCGGCAATCAACTTGGTGAATCGATTAGTATTGATGAAGCAAATGATCATGTTTTTGGCATGTGTTTATTTAATGACTGGTCTGCTCGTGATTTGCAAGCTTGGGAGTATCAACCTCTTGGACCATTTTTAGCAAAAAACTTTGCTTCAACAGTTTCACCTTGGATTGTTACTACAGAAGCGCTAGCTCCTTTTAGAACAAGCTGGACTCGTGATGAATCCGATCCACAACCTTTGGATTATTTAGAATCTGATGCTAACCGTCAAATGGGTGCTTTTGATGTTCAATTAGAAGTTCAACTAGAAACTGAAAAAATGCGTCAAGCTGGTCAACCAGCAAGTCATTTATCACTATCAAGTTTTCGTCATTCTTATTGGACTGTGGCGCAAATGATCGCTCATCATACGATTAATGGTTGTAACCTAAAGCCAGGTGATTTGTTTGGTAGTGGCACGCAATCAGGACCAACGCCAGAAGAAGCCGGTTCATTGCTTGAGTTATCCCATGGTGGTAAACAACCTATTAATCTAGACAATGGTGAAACGCGTACTTTCTTAGATGATGGTGATACAGTAATTATGCGAGGCTGGTGCCAAAAAGATGGAGCCAAACGAATTGGTTTTGGTGAAGTTGCTTCAACGGTTATCGCTGCGGATTAGTTTTTATTTTTAAAGGATGAAGAAAACAGGGATGTTTATTTTGTCTTTGTGTATTTATTTTAAAAAAGAAAGATTATTTTAAATAAGTGCCTTTTCTTAAGTGCTCTGTAAAGAATATTAGCTAATCTTTACAACCAGATTTCTCTGACTATTTATTCAGGGTTTTGTTGCGAAAAAACACGTTTCAATAAATCAGTTACCCGAGCTTGTGGGTTTTCTCGAATTTTCTTTTCTTCTTTTGCAACGAGTGAAAATAAACCATCGAGCGTACCTTGCATAATGTGATTTTCAATATTTAGGTCTGGCTTGTCGGTGAAAGGGATTTTGTCATAAGCGTTGAGTAAGTTTTTGTAGTCACTATATAAACCAACTTGTTGCATAGAGTTAGTAATAATCGGTTTGAATTTTTTAGTGAGTTGTTTTTGTGTGTTTTGTTTAAAATAGTTGGTTGCAGCATTTTCTGGGCCTCGTAAAATTCCCCAGGCATCAGCGAGCGACATATTAGTAATGCTTTGGGTAAACACATTAAGTGCTGCACCAGTCGCAGACTCGGCCGATTTGTTCATTTGATTTTCTAAAGTATCAACATAACTTCCAAGGCCTACTTTACGTAAAGTTTTTGCCGCACTATCAAGTTGTTGTGGTAAGGCTAGTCGAATTAAAGGGTTGTTATTAAAGCCACCCGATTGGCTTGTTTGATTAATACTATTCTTGACACCGATATTGAGTGCTTGTTTTAATCCTGCAGCAACAGTTTTTTCATCTAGTGCCTGATGGTTTTGTAGTGCTTCAATTGTTCGATTAATATCAGCTGTTTTGCAACTAGTTAAACTTAAGCAAACTGTGATATAAAAAAGCGTGTTAAGAAAGTTTTTAGTTAATTTCTTCATTATTTAATCCTGATAATTCAACAATAGCTTTTTCGACTTGTGTTGTTACTTTTAAAGCTTTGAGATCAAGTTGATAGCGTTTATTAATAATAAGTGTAGGAACATTTTTTATTTTATGTTTAAAAGCATACTGTTTAGATAAACGAACTTGAGTGTCTAGCCAATAAGAATTAGCAATATCATCATAGGCTTTTTCCTTAATGCCAAGTGAAACAAAAAAACGCTTCATATCAGCTTCATTTTTAAAGGGCTTTTTTTCAACATGGAGAAGGTGAAATATTCTATGGTGGCTTTTTTCTAAAACATTGAGCTTTTCACCAATTAAATAAGCTCTAGTATAAATTTCCCAACTTTGATTAAAAGATACTGGTTTTAACTCAATATTTAACTTGGGATGATTGTCCTTCATCTGAGTAATAAATGAGTCGAGTTGTCTACAAGCAGGGCATGCGTAGTTGAAAAACTTTTCTACAAGAGGTTCTTTGACTGAGGGTGGCGCAATAATGGTGTAATCTTTTCCTGCAATTAAATCGGTGTCGGCTAACAGGCTCATTGAGTTTAAAAATAGACCCAAAAAAACTAACCAAAAAATATTCATGGACAACTTCCTTTTTATTAAGAACAAGAGACTTTATTCAACAGTCACTGACTTAGCTAAGTTTCTTGGCTGATCAACATCAGTACCTTTAATAACAGCAACATGATACGAGAGCAATTGTAGCGGTATGGTGAATGTAATCGGTGCAATATAATCACCTTTGTTTGCGCAAGGAATAACTTGCATACCTAAATTCGCACTAATATCACTTCGTTTGTCAGCAAAAACATAAAGTTGGCCGCCACGAGCACGGACTTCTTCCATATTTGATTTAAGTTTTTCAATTAACTGATTGTTAGGTGCAACGACCACGACAGGCATATCTTGATCGATTAATGCGAGAGGGCCATGTTTTAATTCACCAGCGGCATAAGCTTCAGCATGTATATATGAAATTTCTTTAAGCTTTAACGCTCCCTCCATTGCAATGGGATACTGTTCGCCACGACCTAAAAATAAGCAATGATGTTTTTCATTAAACTCTTCAGCAACTTCCTCAATGATATTATCCATTTTTAACATTTCGTTAATTTCGACAGGAAGATGACGTAGTTCATTAACCACTTGAGTAATTTGATCGGAGTTGAGAGTTTTCTTTGTTTGAGCTAAAGCAGTTGCAAGCATTAATAAGCCGGTTAATTGTGTTGTGAAGGCTTTAGTTGAAGCAACACCAATCTCTGCACCGGCACGAGTCATAAAGGCCATATCAGATTCTCGTACGAGTGATGACCCTGGTACATTACAAATAGTTAGACTAGCCATAAAACCTTGTTCTTTAGCCGATTTTAATGCCGCAAGCGTATCGGCAGTTTCCCCTGATTGAGAAATGCTAATAAAGAGTGAGTTAGGTACGGCAACCGTTTTACGATAACGATACTCACTAGCAATTTCTACTTGGCAAGGAATTTCAGCCATGGCTTCAATCCAGTATTTAGCGACCATGGCTGCATGATAACTGGTACCGCAAGCAATGATTTGTATGGACTCGGTTTTTTCTAACAACTCAGGAGCTTTATTACCAAAGGATTCAATAATCACTGAATTATTGGCTAATCGACCTTCTAATGTACTGTTGATAGCATCCGGTTGCTCAAAAATTTCTTTCATCATAAAGTGACGATAGGGACCTTTATCACCGGCATCATGTTGTATGTTGGACTCTTCAAATTCACGCGTAATTTTTTCGCCGCTAGCAGAAAGAATGTTAACTTCACGGTGAGTGACTTCAGCAACTTCGCCTTCTTCTAAAAACATAAATTGTCGAGTGACTGGTAATAAGGCCAACTGATCAGAGGCAATAAACATTTCACCAATACCTTTACCAACTACTAATGGACTACCGGAGCGAGCGACGACTAAACGATCAGGGTTAGCTAATTCCATAACTACTGTGCCATAAGCCCCTTCGAGTAGCTTAGTTGCCTTTAAAACCGCATCAATTAATGTTTGAGTTGATTTTCTTTCGCGTTCAATTAAATGAGCCATGACTTCGGTATCTGTATCTGATGTAAAGACATAGCCTTGAGATTTTAATTCATCTCGAAGCACTTCATGGTTTTCAATAATGCCATTATGAACAACAGCGATAACATCATTAGAGAAATGAGGGTGAGCATTAGCTTCGTTGGGTTCGCCATGAGTTGCCCATCGAGTGTGTGCAATACCAATATTACCATCAGTAGGCTCTTGAATTAATGCATTTTCTAACTCAGAAACTTTACCAACTCGCCTAACTCGGGCAATTTTCTTATCAGAAATAACGGCAAGACCCGCTGAGTCATAGCCACGATATTCAAGGCGTTTAAGACCTTCAATGAGTATTTCTGTAATATTTCTTTGGGCTATCGCTCCAACAATTCCACACATAGGACTATGACTCCGACTTCATAATTTGGTTTTGTTATTTAACTTTTAGTTTAATCGTATAATTGAGTTAATGCTTGGCAATTTTTATAAAAGAATTCTACTCAACTGAAATAACGAGTTAATGATGCATTATTGTTTATTTTTTCTTGGGACGTTCCCAATCGTCAAGTTGCTTTTGTTTAACTCGACTCGTACATAAGCTGTTATCATCAACATCTTTCGTTACGGTTGTGCCGGCACCGACTGTAGCATTTTTGCCCACTTTAACCGGTGCGACTAACTGTGTGTCTGAGCCAATAAAAGCACCATCTTCAATAATGGTTTGGTGTTTGTTAGAGCCGTCATAGTTACAAGTAATTGTACCCGCACCAACATTAACATTTTGACCAATTTGAGCGTCGCCAATATAGGTTAAGTGGTTAGCTTTTGAACCGCTACCTAAGGTTGATTTTTTTACTTCAACAAAATTGCCAATATGTGCACTTTCACCTAATTTCGTTTCTGGGCGTAGACGTGCGAAAGGACCAATTTGGCAATTGTCATCAACCATTGATGATTCAATAATACTATTGGCCTTAACCTGGGTATTAGCGCCAAGGGTACAATCTTTAAGATACACATTAGGACCAATTTTACAGCCTTGCTTTAATATAACTCGGCCTTCAATAATACAATTAATATCAATTTGAACATCTGATTCACAGACTAGGATGCCACGCAAATCAAACCGATGAGGATCTCTGATAGTAACGCCTCCGGCCATTAATTGTTTAGCCATTTTTAGTTGCCAAATTCGCTCTAATTCAGATAACTGTTCTAATGTATTAATCCCTTCAACTTCATAAAGCTCTAATGGTTGTGCTGTGGTAACTTGTTCACCATCTTCGGCTGCCATAGCCATAATATCGGTTAAGTAATATTCGCCTTGGGCATTGTTGTTGTTTAAACGGCCAACCCACTTTTTCAGTTGCGTTGAGTTACAACAAAGAATACCAGTGTTAACTTCGTTAATTGTTTTTTCTTGTTCATTGGCATCTTTGTGTTCAACAATGCCAGTAACTTTGCCTTCGTTATCTCGTTTTATTCGACCATAACCTTGTGGGTCGTCTAAAAAACAGGTCATTAGAGCAATACCTGAAGAATCACTTTGATGAATATTAACGAGTTCCGCTAGGGTATCATGATGAGTTAATGGAACATCGCCATATAGAATCAGTGTTGTAACATCATCTACGACATGATCAAGCGCGACTTTAACCGCATGTCCTGTGCCCAGTTGCTCTGTTTGTTCAACGAAAGACAGCTCTACATTTTTATTTGCGGTTAGTGTTTGTTTAACTTGGTCGGCGCCATGACCAATAACTAACAAGCAATGTTGTGCACCCATTGAGTGACAATTATCAATGACATGTTGAGCTAAGGGTTTTCCCGCTAATTCATGCAATACTTTAGGCAGTTGAGATTTCATTCGACTACCTTTCCCTGCAGCAAGGACGATGACCTGAAGATCCATAATTAATTTTAATCCGTAAAAGTGATTTTAGGTTTAGGCTATATTTTACTCGCAATAGCGAGTAAATAAAACACTAATCTCTATTGGAGATTGAAAAATGTTATAACAATTATTAATAATAATATAACAATTTGTTAAAGTTAACTTTTTGTTGTGTGTGTAGTCATAGCCGTTGTTCAAATAAATTTCTAACTGAGGAGTTAACAGCATGAAACATTTGTTTAAATTCTTATTGGCCAATTCATTTTTAATCAGCTTTGCACTTTTTGCAAGCGTTAATGTTGGTGAAAAAACACCAGACTTTAGTTTAACTGATTCGAAAGGAAAGTCTCATAAGTTATCCGATTACAAGGGCAAGTATGTGGTTCTTGAGTGGGTTAACTACGATTGCCCTTTTGTTGTTAAGCAATATCAACCGGGAAAAATGCAACAGCTACAAAACCATTATAAAAGCAAAGAAGTTATTTGGTTGTCGATTAATTCATCTGCTCCAGGTAAACAAGGCTATTTTTCGCCCGATGCAATTAATCAGCGAATGGTTAAAGAGAAAGCTATGCCGACTGCTTATTTAATTGATTCAAATGGCCAGGTTGGTCGCTTGTATGGTGCTCGAGCAACGCCTCATCTGTTTATTATTGATCCAGAGCAAAAATTAATTTACGAAGGAGCCATTGATAATATCCGCTCGGCTGATCCCGCCGATGTTGCTAAAGCGACAAACTACGTTGAATTGACTTTAGATGCCGCGCTTGCAGGCAAATCAATCGAAGTGTCAGTGACGGATGAGTATGGGTGTAGTGTTAAATATTAATGGGATATAAATATTAAAGGGTGATCTCAACAGAGGGATGATATAAAGTTGATCTATCACTCCATTTACTAGAGTTAATTAATTTTATTGAGTTCTATGAAAAAGCTAATTGTTTTACTGCTGGCCTTTTGTGCTGGTTTTTCGATTATGTGTTTTGAGCTATTAGGTGGCCGCATGCTAGCACCATTTTTTGGTAGTAGTGTTTATATTTGGGGCAGTATTATTACGGTCTTTATGCTTTCCTTATCGATTGGTTATCTTGGTGGTGGACGTCTTTCTTTGTATAGCCCTAGTATCCAACGTTTTGCTTTTATTTTTATTATGGCAGCAATGGCTTTGTTGCCTGTTATTTTCTTTTCTGAACAAGTTTTTGAATTTGTTTTTGAACGGTTCGAAGATCCTAGATATGGGTCGTTATTAGCAGCAAGTTTAGTTTTTCTTTTGCCGAGTATGATTATGGGAATGATTGCACCTTATTCAGTTTGCTTATTAACACAGTCAACAAAGTCGTCGGGTCAAACGGCTGGTTTTTTATATTTTGTTTCTACTATAGGTAGTGCTATTGGTACTATTTTGACCTCTTTTTATCTAGTACTTTGGATGGAAGTTAATCAAATACTTTGGTCTATTTTTGTTTTATTACTGGCTTGTGGGTTGTTTGCACTGTTAGTTAATCAAAGTTTTAAAAAGGTACCTCAATGAAGTATTGGTTTATAATTATTTTATTTAGTTTATTCGTTTGTTCAGTTAGTGCAAAAGAGTTAGAAAAAGCACGTTCACTTTATCGAAATGTCGTTATTGTTGAAGAAAAAAATAAGCTATATATGCGCTTTGAAAGCCGTCGTAAACGTAAAAGTAATCAAGCTTGTATTGATTTGAAAAATCCAAGACGACTGGTATTTGAATATGCTCAAGGAGCTATGGCAAGTTATTTAGTTAATCCTGAGCCTAAGCGGGTATTAATTATTGGTTTAGGTGGTGGTGTACTATCCAATGTGATCCATGAAATTTCACCTCAAGCAGAAATTATTAATGTTGATATTGATCCGGTTGTGGCTAAATTTGCCCGCAAATATTTTAATTATCAAGAAAATAAAAAAGTTAAAACTGTCATTAAAGATGGACGAGTTTACGTAAAGCGGGCCTTACTTAATCAGGAAAAATTTGATTGGATTATTTTAGATGCATTTAATGGGGATTACATTCCTGAGCATTTAATGACTCAAGAGTTTTTAACAGAAGTTAAAAATTTATTAACCTCAAATGGGTTGTTGGTCGCTAATACTTTTAGCACTAGCAAGCTTTATGATTATGAATCAGCGACTTATCAAAAAGTTTTTGGCAAGTTATATACCTTTAAAACACCAACTAAAGGAAATAGATTAATCTTTGCCGGCGGTCAAAATTTTTCTCATCAAAACAAAATGGATAATGTTTTTTCAAAACCATCACTATCACTTATTGAAGAGCTCAAGCCTTATCAAGTTGATATTGAAGATATTGTTAAGCGAATAACCGATCGAGTTAATTGGGATGTTAATAGCAAAGTATTAACGGATCAATATTCCCCCGCTAATCTTTTAAAGTGATTGAGTCAGTTTTCTTGAACGTTGGGAACCTAGGAGCTATTCACTCTAAAAACTCTGACATTATTTAAGTCTTGCTTACAGGTTAGTAATAAAAGCTTTTTGAATAATTGGTGAATTTCTGTGTGAGAAGCAGCTTGGCTTTTAGATGTATCAAAAGTCCAGGATAAACAAAGTGCTTGATTATAAGCACTATAGATTTTTAAAGATGGCACTCCTTTGTCTAAATAAGCCTCTATCTGATAGCTCATAACGGTATCTCCTCGTATAAATAAGAGCTGTATAGTTGTTATTTTAGATAAGAAAATCACCAAATGCAAATGATAATCATTATTATTTGATTGATTCTGCAAATTAAATAATTAGATTGGAGGAGCTACAAGCAAGCGTTATAGATCAAACTAGCAATACGATTAAGTACAAAAATGGCCTTTTTATTCTGCTACTTGATAGAGGGCTTGCTCTGAGAGAGTTTCAGCCGTTTATTTATTTTTGTCTATACTTAATGTAACTTAAAATT
>CAYPMT010000037.1:6435-8441 GCA_964411875.1 uncultured Kangiellaceae bacterium | reverse complement strand
ATGTAACTTAAAATTTCTGGATAAAGTTGTGATAAAGCTTGCCTCGTCGCTTATTTTGATTCTTATCACCGCTATTTTAGTAGGGTTTGAACAATACCTACTGTCATTTGTCAGTCTCAGTCTAGCTGCATTAACCTTAATTTACACCATGATTGTTGGGTTGCAGCGACCTTCTTTAAGTGAAGAAATTAGCCTTGAAAATAATGATTTAATTGAAGATAGAACCCGTATTACTACCCAAATTATTGCCATGACTGAGGCAGAATTTGTTTTAACCAACAATGAGCTGGACAAATTAGCCCAGATTACAGCTGATGCAGGAAATAATTTAGCGAGTAATTTAACTGGTTTACATGGTGAGTCAGTTAATCAACGGGAGTTGTTTGAACAGTTGGCGGATGAAATTTCAGGTTTAGTTGGCTGTGAGCATCAATTATTTGATAAAACCTCCGACTTTTCCAAGCAGAGCAATTTAATTTATCAAAGAATGGTTGATTCGGTCGAGACAATTACAGGTTCCTGTAAATCATTAGAATCTGAGTTTGTTAGCGTTTCGGAGCAAATGGATTCTATTCATAAAACCTTGAATGATCTTAATAGCATCACTGAACAAACAAATTTATTGGCTTTAAATGCTGCCATTGAAGCTGCCAGAGCTGGCGATGTGGGACGAGGCTTTGCTGTTGTTGCTGACGAAGTTAGAGCATTATCAAAACGTTCACAAGTTTTTAATTCAGAAATAGCTGAACAGGTCACCAGTATTCGTTCTTCTATTGATGGAGTTTCAAATAAGATTACTGATTTGTCCCAAGTCGATTTATCACAAAATCTTAATGATAGAGAAAAAATTAATAAGCTCTGGAAAGGGCTAGAGAGTATTATTAATCAAGCAGATATTGATAGTGGTGAGTTAAAGAAAGTGATTGAATCTGCTAAGGAACACATATCGAGTGGTTTGGTTTCTTTACAGTTTGAAGATTTGGTACAGCAATTAACAAGTCATTTAAAAAATCGTTTAACGATATTGCAAAGTTTTACCTCACAAGCAAAAGAAATCTTAAATAACAATTTAGATAAGCAAAGATTATTTGAGCTAGAATCATTAATTAATGAAAAGATGGAAAAATTAAGGAGTTTAAATTCCCCAGTTTCTCAGAATAATTTAAAAGAGGGTAGTGTTGATGTTTTTTAGTGACTTAGAGTTAATGCATCACTATCAGAATTAGATAATGATATTATCAACCCTTGGTAATTCATCTCGCCAAATTTTATAGCTCATAGCTGCCTGACCGATTAACATACCTAAGCCATCAGAAAAATTGCTACAGCCATATTGTGTGACAAACTGCTTAAAGTCATTAGCTCTGTCAGCATAATTAAGATCATAGCAAAATACTTTTGAATTAACCGATTGAATGATGGGTTGCATAAAATTAAAGTTAAACTCGCTAATAGAATTAATAATACCATCAACCTGCTGACCTTCTTGATAGAGTAAGATCTCACCCAGGTGAGTAAGTCGTTGAATAACTTGGTTAGCTTTATCAATCGTTCGATTGTAAAGTGAAATAGAGGCACCTGCTTTTAATAAAGAAACAATAATTGATTGGCTTGCACCACCGGCACCGATAATTAATAGTTTTTTATTTTTAACATTAATTTTTTTATTGTTTAGATCAAGTAGTAATCCTTTCCCATCAGTTGTATCGCCTTGTATTTTTCCTTGAGGGTTAATTGATAAAGTATTAACAGAGTTTGCTAGTCTGGCATCATCAGTTATTTCATCAATTAAAGATATTACTTTTTGTTTGTGTGGCAGGGTGACATTTAGTCCTTTACCGTATTTATAGAAAAAGCTTTTTATAAAATCATTTAAGTGGTCAGCAGTAACATGATATTTATTGTAACTAATTTTCTCATTAAGTTGTTTAGCAAATTGTTGATGGATCTTCGGTGAAAGACTGTGCTCAATCGGGTCACCAATTACACCATATTGTTCTATTTGA
>CAYPMT010000037.1:0-6335 GCA_964411875.1 uncultured Kangiellaceae bacterium | reverse complement strand
TCAAGTTGAAGCATATACAAACTGCCATCATAAAGTGGTGATTGAGTTGAGTTGCCAAACAAGTGATTAAACGATTCTTTCGTTCTAGGGAAATGTTTAATATATTCAATCAGTCCTTGAGATTGATGCCCATCCTTTTGTAGCTTCTTAAAAGCCGCGTTTAACTTTTTAGCTTGTTCTGATGTTGCTATTTTAGATGCAGTATTTGCTTGTGCATAGGGCGAGAGAGCGATTACTAAGTTTAGTATAATTAAACTAGCAAGTAATAATCGCTTTTTTATGATGAATATTTTTTTAAACAAGTTAGCCGATCAACTTATTACCAAGTTGAGTGATTATATATCAGCTAAAATTTATTGGTATAACTTTTTAATGGGGCTGATAAGTTTCTATTAAGCCACTTGCTTCATTTAATGAAAACCCACTATAAATAGCTTTGCCAATTAATACGCCACAAGGTTGCTGAACTTCAAGCTCTAAAATATCTCTTAAATCATCGGCTTTGCGAATACCAACATTAGCATAAATAGGGATATTGACTGCTTTACATAATTCACTGATATCTAACAAGTTGCTATCTTTAGCATCACTACCTTGTTCGAGCTCTGTGACAACTAAGCCAGCAATGCCATCTTCTTCGAGCTGCCTAGCTAAACTGGTTAGCTTGATGGTTGGCTCTCCCGAACCTAGGCCGACGTTACCTCTGCGACAGTCAAGTTCGACTAAAACTGATTCAGGAAACTCCATGCAAATATCATCAAGTAAATTACGGCGGCGAATAGCCTTACTATTTAATACAAGAAAGTCAGCACCCGCATCCATCCAAATATAAGCTGAGTTGACGGAATTAATACCACCTAATACTTGAATACTAAGTTTTGGATGTTGAGCCTTTATTTTTTCAATGAGATCAACGTTTTCTGGTTCGCCTGACTCAATTGCATCAACGTCAACAATGTGAATACGTGAGACACCTTTATCAACCCATTGGCTGATCATGATCATAGCGTCTTCTTTGATGACTTTATTAACGAGTTTGCGATCAGGCTCAATATGAACGCACTTACCACGGCGGATTTCTAAAACAGGAACTAACTGCATAATAAGGCTCCTAGTAATCAATTGTTAGAGTAAAGCTAAATTGCTTAGTCTATTTAATACTATAAATAAAAATAAAAATTTAGCCAGTTTCAGTGCTACAGTTCGGTGAAAATTTTCAACCACTTATCTTATATATCGGCAGAGTATCGTTAAATATAAGTAATAGTTATAACATTTTTTTGCATAAGGCTTATTTGTCAGTAGCAAGGCCAGTTTACATTAGGCATAATGACAAAATTATTAATTAACGTGTTAAAAAAGTGACAGAGTATGCAAAAGACTAAAGTTTCTATTATTGGTGGTGCAGGTTATGGTGCCGCTGAGATTTTACGACATGTGCTCATTCGTGATGATGTTGAGTTACTTCGTATATCAAGCAAAGACTATATAGGTCAATCAGTTAGCCAAGTTCATCGGAATTTGCCTGGTTATGATGACGTTATTTTGCAAGATATTACTCCGCAAGAGTGTGTAGCTGGTGCTGATATAGTGTTCTTAGCGATGCCTCATATTATTACAGCTCGAGTTGCGATGGAGTTATTTGATGAGAATGTGCGTATTATTGATTTGTCAGGTGATTTCCGTCTTGAAAATTTAACTGATTACACACGTGATTATGCGCCTGAACATCCTTGTCCAGAAAAACTGGGTACTTTTGTTTATGGTATGCCTGAGCTTAACAGTGAAGCGATTAAAAAAGCTAAACATGTTGCTAGTCCTGGTTGTTTTGCAACAGGTATTGCTATGGGGTTATTGCCTTTAGCTAATGCAGGTATACTCAAAGGAAGCAATATTAGAACGGTAGCCATGACAGGTTCATCTGGCTCAGGTGTTAAACCACAGGCTGGAACCCATCACGCCACTCGGGTTAATAATCTTAAAGCTTATAAAACACTTCATCATCAACATCGCGCTGAAATTGTACAAACCTTATCTCATGCGGGAGCAGACAAAATCTCTCTAGATTTCGTGCCTGTTTCTGCGCCTCTAGTAAGAGGTATTTTAGCCGTTTCTCAATTAGATTTACCTGATGATCTTCAGCATGAAGACATCGAAAAAATATATCAAGATTATTATGCCGATCATTTGTTGACGAATGTTCGCCCTAAAGGTGCGCCAGCAGAAGTGGTTGCTGTAACGGGTACAGCCAAAGTTGAAATTGGTATCGATACACGAATTGATGAAGACACAGGTAAAAGAACACTTTGTTTAACCAGCGCAATCGATAACTTAATTAAAGGTGGTGCTGGACAAGCGATTCAATCATTTAACCTAATGACTGGAAAGCCGGCTCACTTTGGTTTAGATATGCCAGGACTATGGCCATAGTTTTAGCATATTCAAAATATCTTGATTATAGAAAACGTTTAAAATTGATAAATAATGAATCTAAATAAAACAGCTGTAGTAAAAGTTGGTGGTGATGTCCTTCTCGACAAGCAAGAAAGAGAAGGGCTAGCCCAAAATATTAAAGACTTGCGCTCCCATGGTTGGCGTATAGTTATTCTCCATGGTGGCGGCCCTCAAGTTAACGCCTTACAAGAAAGGCATGGGTTAACAGCTAACAAAGTTGCTGGTAGACGAATTACTTCAGAAGCTGATTTAGTTGTGGTCAAACAAGCCATTGCTGGAGAAGTTAATGTTAATTTAACCGCTGAATTAATTAAATTTGGTTTGCCCGCTTTTGGTTGTCATGGCGCTTCAGGCAATTTGGTGCAAGCCACTAAAAGGCCGCCTGTTGTAGTCTCTGGTGCGGGTGATGAGCTGATTGATTTTGGTGAAGTAGGCGATGTTGTCAAGATTAATGATTATTTGTTGAGTGGTTTATTAGGGTTAGATGTTATTCCTGTTATAGCCACGCTTGGTATATCTTCAGAAGGTCGAGTATTTAATATCAATGCGGATACGACAGTCGTACAAATTGCTAAGACACTCAAGGCTGATTTATTACTACTTACGACTGGCGTTGGTGCTGTTTTTGAAAATCTTGATCGACCAGAAACTCGGATTAAGCAAGTGAATCGAGAGCAAGCCAAAGAACTGATTGAAAAAGGTATCATTCAAGGTGGCATGATCCCTAAGGTTGAAGAGGCTATGACTTTACTCAGCGAAGGCGTAGAGTCGATTGCTATTGTTTCTGGGAGAAACCC
This sequence comes from uncultured Kangiellaceae bacterium, assembly GCA_964411875.1. Classification (GTDB taxonomy): domain Bacteria; phylum Pseudomonadota; class Gammaproteobacteria; order Enterobacterales; family Kangiellaceae; genus Aliikangiella. The sequence goes on along the minus strand of CAYPMT010000037.1, from coordinate 3,084 downwards.
TGGTGCATTTTTATCCATTGCTCAAGGTGATGGTGAGTATGGGACTAAGATTAAGGCTTAACTTTTTCTCATCGCCTTTCAATCGGAAAGGCATAAGATAGAAAGAATAAATTATTTTGATTTCGCCAGCATTCCTTTTAGTGGTTTTACCAAATATAAAATCAAACCTATCCAAATAAAAATAAAGCTAACCAGTTGCTCTTTACCGAGTGGCTCATTATAAATTTGAGTTGCTAGAAAAAAAGAAAGCGTTGGTGCGGTAAACTGCAAAAATCCAATGGAACTTAAAGGGATTTTTTTTGCCGCAGCAGCAAACAAAATAAGTGGAATAGCTGTGACTGCACCACCACTGAGTAAGAGTATATCAATGGTTAAAGATGAATTTAAAAAGCTAATCGATTCTTGTGTTAATAACCATAAAATATAAGTTAGAGCAAAAGGTAGCGCAATAGTTGTTTCTATCAACAATCCATTAAGCGCGTCAATATGTAGTTGTTTACGTATGAGGCCATAAAGAGCAAATGATGTCGCAAGACCTAATGCTACCCAAGGTATTTCACCATAATTAAATATTTGATTTATAACACCAATAAAAACGGCTAATACAGCAGTCCATTGTAATCGAGTCAGTTTTTCACTTAAAAAAAACACGCCGATGAGAATCGACATAATTGGGTTAATGAAATAGCCTAAGCTTGTCGCCAATATTTGATTGTGGGTAGTTGCCCAGGTGAATAGATACCAATTACAAGAAACTAAAGCGGTTGATAATATCAACCCAAGAATAATTTTTTTATCACGAACAAACTTTTGAATCAGAATTTTTTTCCGCAATAGCAACATCACAATTAACGTGAATGGTGCGCACCAAGCAATTCTATGTGCCAAAATTTCTTCTGCTGACACTGTTTCTAGTGCTTTAAAATAAATGGGAAAAAGTCCCCAGAGAAAAAAGGAAGCAAACCCGAATAACCAACCAGAAGCTTGATGATTTTTCATGTTCTAACAATATAAAAAAATAGGATGCAAGAGAATGAACGAGAAGCGTCTAAAAAGCTAGCCTTTTGTTATTTTTTTAGTGGTTGAATTCTTTCGATTAATCAGTAGACTATCTTAATATGATATTCTAAATACTTGCTCTATCGTCATCCCGTGCTTGACACGGGCTCCAGCGAAAGAACCCAATCAAAGACAATATTGTTATATTTAAGGGAATGGTCATGGGTAGAAAGTTAGTCATAGTAGTTTTTGCATTTATAGTTTTAGCGGTAGTTATCTTTTTTTATTTTAAAGGAAAAGAGTACGTTATTCGTATTCCAGAAGAACAAATTAAAGAGAAGCTTCAAGAAAAACTTCCTATAACTAAAACGTTTTTTATTTTTATAAGTTTAACCATTGATAATCCAAGATTACATTTAAAAGAGGGATCTAACCGTATTTATACAGGTTTAGATGCCACTCTTAACATAAATATCAAAAATCTTAATTCTTTTAGCGGTATTATAGATGTCTCTGGTGGTGTCGCTTATCAGAGTGAAAGTAAAACCTTTTATCTTACAGATCCCGTTATTGAAAATCTTGACATTCAAGGTGTTCCTGAAAAATATACTGATAAAGTTAAAAAAGCGGCCTCTAAGTTAATCATCAAGTGGTATAGAGAAAACCCTATTTATTCACTAAGTTCTTTAGATGGAAAACAAGCAGTAGCGAAGTTATTATTAAGAAATGTAACTATTGAAAATAAAGAGCTTGTACTGACGCTTGGAGTATAAATAGTAATCTTGATTATCGTTAAGGTTGCGTAATAAAAAATCAATAGGGATGGAATTGTTTACATAGTTTTATAAATTAATAAAGCTTGTTTAAGTTTACCATTGGCATAATGTGGTGTTGGCGATGAGTTTTTTATATTCCCAACATTTCTTTAGCATGAGATAAAGTTTTATCAGAAATTTTAATACCACCTAACATTCGGCCAATTTCTTCTACTCGTTGTTTTTGATTGAGTTCGATAACTTGAGTAGTAGTTTGATTGACTTGTTTAGTTTTGCTGGCAACCAAATGATGATTGCCACAGGCAGCAACTTGTGGTTGGTGAGTTACACAAAGTACTTGACGCTTTTTAGCTAGTTCATTTAATAGCTGGCCAACCACTTCAGCTGTGGCACCACCGATACCAACATCGACTTCATCAAAAATAATACTTGGTGCTAACTGTTGTTCTGCGGTTATAGTGGCAATAGCTAAACTGATCCGTGATAACTCGCCGCCTGAAGCGACTTTATTTAGCGCTTGTAATGGTTGGCCAGGATTAGCGGAAACTAAAAAACTAATTTTATCCATACCATGGGTACGATAATCATCATCCAGTGCTTCGATTTCAATTTTGAGTTCACCACCTTGCATAGCAAGGCTTTGAATTTTTCCAGTAATAAGTTTGTCTAATTTTTTAGCTACTTTTTTTCGGCTGTCACTTAATTTTTTCGCAACAATTGCATAGTCTTTAATGGCTTGCTGATAAGACTGCTCAATTTCTACGAGCTCAGACTCGTCAGCAACTAATTGAGAAAGCTCTTGTTGTAGCTTAGTAAAGTGATGTGGCAATGCTTCGAGTTCGACATGATGTTTGCGGGCTAAATCATGAAATAAAGAAAGTTGATCATCTAGCTGTTGTAATTTTTCTGGGTCACAATTGAGCTGATCACGATAGTGACTCATTTCGGTTTGTGCTTCTTGCAGTAAGTTTTCAATCTGGATCAGAATATCGTAGCAATTAGTTGACGACTCATCGATATTTTTTAATTGCGAAACTTTGTCGATGATTTGGCCGAGTTGAGTTAAACAAGAGTTTGTTTCATCATCACTTAAATAACTCAAGCTTTCTTCAATTAATGCTAAGCGATCTTGGCTGGTTGCGGCTTGTTTATGTTCTTTAGCTAAAGTGTTTAAAATGGCTTGCTCAGGGTTGGCTTGAGTCAGTTCATCGACTTGGTATGTGAGCAAATCTTGTTTGGCTTGTCGGGTTTGTTGTTCTTTTTCTAAAACAGTTTTGCGTTTTTGAATAGTTTGAATAGTTAGAGCGGC
>CAYPMT010000036.1:0-18777 GCA_964411875.1 uncultured Kangiellaceae bacterium | reverse complement strand
AAGATGGTAGTTTTCGTTTTGAAAAAGGCCCGCTTTTTCACAATTTAATTCTTGCCGATGAAATTAATCGCGCGCCAGCTAAAGTTCAATCAGCCCTACTCGAAGCTATGGCGGAAAGACAAGTCACCGTTGGTAGTCAAACTTATCCTTTATCAAATTTATTTTTAGTTATGGCCACTCAAAACCCAATTGAGCAAGAAGGCACCTATCCCCTGCCAGAAGCTCAACTAGATCGGTTTTTAATGCATGTCAATGTTGATTACCCCGATGCTGAAGCCGAAATGAAAATTTTAAAGTTGACACGAGACGAAGCCCATAAAAACTTTGCTGAGAGCCATCAAATTCATTTATTACAAGACGATTTATTTAATGCAAGAGACCAAGTACTTGATGTATATATGTCAGATGAACTACAGCAATACATTATTCAATTGATCATTAATACACGTGATACCCAAAATGATGAACAACTAGATCGCTGGCTTGATTATGGCGCAAGCCCTCGTGCAACCATTGCACTGGATCGTTGTGCTCGTGCCAATGCTTGGCTGGCTGGTCGTGATTATACAACCCCAGAAGATATTCAAACCATGACTGCGGATGTTTTACGTCATCGTTTAATTTTAACCTATGAAGCAGAAGCTGAAGGTATTAATAAAGATCAAGTCATTGAACGTTTAATTCAAATAACACCAGTTGCTTAAACGTTTTAGTTTTAGTGGATAAGACTGTATTTAATGACATGAAATTTTGGTCAAAATCATCAAAATCAAATATATCAAGCGAAGCGTCCAACCAATCAGAGATGTTGAGACCAGGTATTGATCTATCCCTAGAACAGTTAATTAATGTTCGACAACAACCGATTATTCCATGGCTTAAACCTCAATCGCGGGTTAAAACGAGTCAGGCCGGCGGTTTTCGCTCTCGTTTTAAAGGCCGAGGAATGGACTTTGATGAAGTTCGTCTTTACCAAGTGGGTGATGACATTCGTAATATTGATTGGAAAGTAACTGCCCGTACGGGTGATGCTCATACCAAATTATTTAAAGAAGAACGTGAGCGCCCGGTTTTTGCTCTACTCGATTTAATGCCTAGTATGTTTTTTGGTACCACGCAAGCGTTTAAATCAGTGGTTGCGGCTAAAATAATGGCTGAGCTTATGTGGAATGCTTTGGCTCATGGCGATCGATTTGGTGGCATACTTTATTCACCAGCTCACCATCTGGAAATTAAGCCTTCAGCCAATCGCAGGCAATGTATGCGATTATTACAAAATATTGTTGAAAACCACCAAGCAAGTTTACAGAAAAATTTTATCCGTCAAACCGCTGCTGAACAAAGTGAACTCGCTAATCAAAACTTTTTTAGTCAGGCACTTAAGCGCTTAAAATTACTTGCTAAACCCGGTAGTCTCTTGCATATCATTAGTGACTTTAACCAATTTGATGAAAGGTGTGAAAATCATTTAAGCCAATTATCACAACATGTCGATATACATTGTATTTTAGTCAGTGATCCCATTGAAGAAAACTTACCGCCTGCAGGTATTTATGCGATTACTAATGGTTCGAACAAAGCCGTACTTAACACACAACAAAAAAGTACTCGGCTTAATTATCAAAAACAATTTATTAACAAAGTTGAAACCATTAAGCGCTTTGCTTTAAGTCATCGTGGTATATTTAGTCACATTAATACCGATTATCAACTGATGGCTTCAAGTCATGTAGCCCTTGCTAAAGGACTACGCTCATCCTCAAATGCCAGCATTAATCATCAAGAGGCTGCGGAATGAGTCAAACTGCTAATCCACTTGATCAACTAAAAGATATTCATATTCCTGAGGCTATAAATAGTTGGGGGCTCGCTCCTGGTTGGATAATATCGATCATTCTGTTCTGTTTAGCGCTAATTTATTTAATCTACCGAAGGCGACAAAAAAAGCCATCAAAATTAATAACAATGGATTTACTCACGCCAGCTAACCAAGAGTTAAATGATATTGCTAAATTAACACCTGATCATCTGGCTATTGCTAAATTATCAGGACTGTTAAAACGTGTTTGCCTGCTTAGTTTTCCCAGACAGCAAGTTGCAGCATTATCTGGCAATGCTTGGCTAAGCTTTTTAAACCAACAAAGTGAAAGTGCTTTTTTTACTGAAGAACAACAAAATGTTTTTTGCCAACAAGCCTATCAAGCCAATGTTAAACTTGAGCAAGACCTTTGGAAAAACCTCATTAAAACCAGTCAGGCTGTGATTGAATCAATCATCACTCAAAAACCGGAGAATCAATCACAATGATGACACTTGATTTTCCTTGGGCCTTGCTACTCCTTCCTATTCCATTAGTGATTTGGTTTTTTAAAAAAACAAAAGAAGAAGAAATTACGGCGATTCAAACACCACTGTTTGACCATTGGCAATCAATCAATACGAAAAATATTCAACCCAAAACTCATTGGTTAAAAATAATTCTAAGTTTTATCATCTGGATTTGTTTAATTATTGCCGCCAGTCGCCCTCAATGGGTTGGTGAACCTGTTGAATTACCGGCCAGTGGTCGTGATTTATTACTCAGCATTGATGTTTCTGAAAGTATGCTAGAAGAAGACTTAAAACTAAATGGCCGCTCAGCCAACCGACTCGATGTGGTTAAATCAGTTATCACTGAATTTATTAAAAAGAGAGAAAGTGACAGAATTGGTTTAGTGCTCTTTGGTGATCAAGCCTATTTACAAACGCCGCTAACCTTTGATTTAAAAACGGTGCAATATATGTTGGATGAAACCGAAATTGGGCTTGCCGGTAAAGCTACTGCTATTGGCGATGGTATTGGTCTATCGGTTAAACGCTTAAGAGAAAGACCAGAACAGAGTCGAATATTAATCTTATTAACCGATGGTCAAAGTAATCGCGGAGAAGATCCGATTAAAGCAGCCAAACTCGCTAAGAAAGCTGGCGTTAAAATTTACACCATTGGTATCGGTGCTGATGAAAGCCTACGTAGAACACTTTTTGGTATGAAACGGATTAACCCTTCAGCTGCGCTGGATGAAAAAACATTAATGCAAATTGCGCAGCTAACCGATGGGCGTTATTTTCGTGCTAAAAGCACTCAAGACTTACAAAAAATTTATAGCCTACTAGACTCGCTTGAACCCATTGAAGATGAGCCTGAAATTTATCGACCTATGCAAGAACTCTATTATTATCCGGCATTATTAGCATTGATGCTATTCGGTTTAACTATTTTTATTGGTTGGTTGCTGCCCTTTATTGAAGCTCGAACAGTTACTCAAATCAATAGGAGTCAAGGACCTGGTCACGCCAATGGATGATTTCAGCCAGTTTCATTTTCTTCGCCCTTACCTACTCTGGTTGTTTATTCCAGCCATCGCTTTGATTTATTATTTAAAGCAAAATAAAGACACCCATTCAAATTGGGAAAAAATTATTTCGCCTCATTTATTTCAGTTTTTAGTCCGTGGTGAACAAACAGAGAAAAAACAAAGTCATATTTTTTTAATTTCACTATTGATTAGTCTGTTAATTATATCTATCAGTGGCCCTAGTTTTCGAGAAAAGCCCATACCTGTATTACAGCCAGAGTATTCTCGTGTTTTAGTGTTAGATCTATCTTTATCGATGAATGCAGAAGACATTAAACCCTCTCGCTTGGAACGGGCCAAGTTTAAGTTACTCGATATACTCAAACAAATTCAAGAAGGTAGTGTCGCTTTAGTCGTTTATGCCGGTGATGCCTTTATTATTAGCCCCTTAACCACAGACTCCAATACTGTAGCTAACATGGTACCCAGTTTATCGACAGGCCTTATGCCAGTATTAGGTAGTCGCCCAGACTTAGGCATTAAAAAAGCGATTGAATTGTTAAAAAACGCCAATCATTCTAAAGGTGAAATTATTTGGTTAACCGATGGAGTCACTGAAAAATCGGTTGAGCCCATTATTGATTCACTCAAACAGACTGATTATCAATTATCGATACTCGGTGTTGGCAGTGAGCAAGGCGCGCCAATTCCTTTGCCCAATAAACAAGGATTTTTAAAAGATAACCAAGGCAATATTATTATACCTAAATATGAAACTCAGCATTTACAACAGATCGTTGAAAAGGTCCAAGCCGGTTATATTAAGCTAACGGCTAATCAAGATGACTTAAGTTTTCTTAAACGCCATAGAAAATGGCAACTAGAGCAACAAAACTCAGACTTTAATCAACAAGCTAAAATTAGCCAATGGATTGATGATGGCTATTGGCTTATTTGGGTTATATTAGCCCTATTTTTATTTCAGCTAATCCGTCATTCAAATGGGCATTTATTATCTTTCTTATTAACTGTTTTTTCACTATCAACGCTATTATACCCACAGCCCAGCAATGCTTTTAGTTGGGATGATTTATGGCTCACTAAGGACCAACAAGCCCGAAAAGCCTATGAAAAAGGCGATTATGAAAAATCGGCCGAACTCTTTACAGATAAAGATTGGCAAGCAATATCAACTTATAAGCAAGGTGATTTTGAAACAGCTGCAGAAAAATTTGACCCAGAAGAATCAATTACTTCCCACTATAACCATGCGACAAGTTTAGCCAAATCAAAAAAATTACAGGAAGCTTTAGAGTCTTATAACTCACTTTTAGAAAAACAGCCCGATCATCAAGATGCCTTACAAAACAAAAAGATTGTTGAAGAACTCATCAAACAACAAAATGATGATCAACAAAAAGATAATCAGCAAGATAATAATCAGCAAAACCAAGACAATGAGAACTCAGATCAAAATAAGCAAAATCAAGATTCTAGTCAGCAACAAGATCAAAGCTCCGATCAGCAAGAGTCTAAAGACCAATCTGAATCAGAACAAACAGAGTCAGAAAAGGAAAGCTCTGAAAAAGAAAACTCTCAAGAGGAATCTGCTGAACAAAACAACCAATCTGATGAAGAGAAAACAGAACAGGAACAAAAACAAGCCAAAGCTCAGCAAGCTGATGAGAAAGAAACAGAGAAGACTCAAGAACAAATGGCGAAACTTAGCGAAGAAGAAAGAAAACAATCAGAGCAAGACCAAGCTCTGGAACAATGGCTCAATAAAATTCCTGATGATCCGGGCGGTTTATTACGTCAAAAAATGATTAGGGAATATCAACGCCGTAAAGGCCAACAAACTGAAGAAATTATTTGGTAGTAGGATTTGTTATCAATGAAAACAATGATTAAATTAGTTATCTACTGTTTGCTTATCTACACAGCAAATAGTTTAGCGCAAGTCACTCAAACTATTGATCGACACAATGTTAAGGTAGGTGAAACCTTGATGTTAGAAGTTCGTTCGGATAAAAATACGAGCGCAACACCTGATTTATCCCTATTGCCAGACTCACTGGAACTGGTTTCAAAGAGTCAATATTCACAAACCCAAATTCTTAATGGTAAAACATCTTTTAGTAAAAGTTGGAAAATTCAGTTAAAAGCTTTAACTCCGGGAAGAGTTATTATTCCACCTATCCCTCTAGGAAACCAACAAGGCGAAGCGATTGAAATCAACATTCAAAAAGCCTCTTCTCAAGTTGATTTAGGAAAACAAAAAGAAGCTATTTTTGTCACTGCAGAAGTTGATCAAAAAGAACCATATGTTCAACAACAGATTATTTATACTCTTAAAGTCCATCGCTCTATACAAGCACAAAGTGAAAACATATCCAAATTCGATGTCGAAAATTCAATCGTCGAACAACTCGGTGATACAACTTCCTATCAAACAACGATTAATAATCAACGTTATCAAGTTCATGAATTGAAATATGCCCTCTTTCCCCAACAAAGTGGTGAAATAATCATTAACCCAGTAGTTTATACGGCTAAGGTTTATGATCCCAATCAAAACAGTCGGAGTTTTTTTTACGAGCCTACTCGCTCCGTTAGCGTCTCAACTGAAGCAATAAGACTTAATGTCAAACCGATTCCAGCAATGGCTTCATTACCATGGCGACCTGCAATGCAAGTCAATTTGACTGAAAATTGGCCATCACATGTTGAATTTAAAGTCGGTGAACCAATCACCTGGACGCTCACCCTATCAGCTTTGGGTTTAACTGAGTCACAACTACCTCAGATAGAACTACCTAAACTTGATGGCCTACAAGTTTATCCTGATACACCAACTAAAAATAAAAGCATTACTCAACAAGGCATACTTGGCAAGCGAATTGAAAAGTTTGCGATTATTCCATCAAAAGCAGGCGAATTAAAATTGCCAGAAGTTAAGGTTACTTGGTGGAATACAAAGACTAATCGTCAAGAAATTGCGACTTTACCAGCTAAAAGCCTACAAGTCTTACCGGGTGAAAAAACAATTCAACAACCCGCTTTATCGGGCTCACCAACAACAATGACAGCCACATCTGATCAAACGACTAATTCCAATAATCAGTCTAATAGTGATCAGTCCAATAATAGTCAATCTAATCATTTATGGCAGCTGATTAGTGCGATTAGTTTAGCATTATGGCTAATTACCCTGTTTGCTTATTTAAAACTCAAATCAGCTTCCACTATCAATAAAATGCAAATATCGAAGCCTATAGGCTCAATATCACAACAAGAAAGAATCGAGCAAGCGGAACAACAGCTAAAAAGTCCTGATTTGAAAATTGTTAGCAAGGGATTATTAACTCTGGTCAATTTACATACTAATCATCATTATGGGTCACTCGGAGCTATAAGCAAAAATCTATCCAAGACTGATTTAGTTGAAACATTAAAAGCTATAGAAGCCTGCCAATATTCTGCGTCGCAACAGATTGACTCCCCTGAGGTCAATAACTTATTTGTTGATGCTATTGTCGATGATCTGTCACAAGCCAGTAAGCCGCTTGATTCTAGCCCTATTCCTCCTTTATATAACCACAAATAATCGCAAATTATCCTAATAATTTTACTGATTAGCACTTTACTTTTTTTGTGAGCCTCTATATATTGTGTGTGTTGTTCGAAACAACACACCAGATGTAGTAATTATCTGATTTTAAAGCAATTTATTCTTTACACAATAAATAAACTATTTTTTTATGAGTATTCGTCACAGGTTATTCCAAGTTATCCAGAGACTTACTCACATTGGGGCTTTATCAACTTTAAAAAATCCATTGACGTAAACGATTTGATCTTCCCTCCCTCACCTGAGGTATAGGCAGTAAGGTTTTACTCAGCGCATAGACAATGAAAAAAGTTGATGATGTTTGGCAGCTATTACAATAAATGATTATGGGGCGAGGAATTTTTTTAATGACCGCATCGTTAAAACAAACACAAACACCAGAAAACTTTCAAATCGATTTTCAAAATACCTCTATTGATATTTGGCAAACCAAGTATCAACTTAAGACTAAAGAAGGTCAGGCAGTTGATGAAAACATTGATGAAACCTACGAACGAGTTGCACACTCATTGGCCGAGGTTGAAGATGACAATAAAAAAGGCAAGGTATATCAAGACTTTTTATGGGCATTAAAACATGGTGCAATCCCAGCGGGACGAATCATTTCCAATGCTGGGGCAACAGCTCATAAACCAGCAACCTCAACTATCAACTGCACTGTATCAGGTACTATTACCGATTCAATGGATGATATCTTAGGTAAAGTTCATGAGGCTGGTTTAACCTTAAAAGCCGGTTGCGGTATTGGTTATGAATTTTCAACCCTTAGACCAAAAGATGCTTATGTCTCAGGTGCTGGCGCTTATACCTCAGGCCCACTCTCTTTTATGGATATCTATGACAAAATGTGTTTCACCGTTTCATCAGCTGGTGGTCGTCGCGGTGCTCAAATGGCTACCTTTGATGTCAGCCATCCTGATGTCATGGAGTTTATTAAGGCAAAACGAGAAGATGGTCGCTTACGTCAATTCAACTTATCACTTCTAATCACTGACGAATTTATGCAAGCCGTTATTAAAGATGAAGATTGGCGATTAGTTTTCCCAATTACTGAAAAAGAAATGACCGCCGATGATATCGATTTAGCCAATAGCGAACAGTTTGTTTGGCGCGAATGGCCAACCAATGACGGTTATATTATGAATGACCGTGGTCAGGTAGCTTGTAAAATTCACAAGGTGATTAAGGCAAAAAATCTTTGGAATTTAATCATGTCATCTACTTATGATTTTGCTGAACCAGGCTTTATCCTTATCGACCAAGTTAATGACAAAAATAATAACTGGTTTTGTGAAAATATTCGCGCGACTAACCCTTGTGGCGAACAGCCATTGCCTGCCTATGGCTCATGCCTGCTTGGTTCAATTAACTTAACTCGCTTTGTTAAAAACCCTTTTACTAAAGAAGCCACTTTTGATTGGGAAAAATTTAGTCGAGTTATAAAAATCTTCACACGTATGCTCGACAATGTTGTTGAAGTAAATGGTTTACCTTTAATCGGTCAAAGAGACGCTATTTTATCCAAACGACGCCATGGTATGGGTTATCTTGGTTTAGGCTCAACGCTTACCATGTTAGGTAAAAAGTATGGTTCAGTTGAGTCGGTTGATTTTACGGAACAAGTCAGTCGTGAATTAGCTGTTGAAGGTTGGAAAGCAGCTCTTGATCTTGCTAAAGAAAAAGGCCCCGCGCCAATAATGGAAAAAGAGTTTGAAGTGACTGGTGCTATGCTACATAAACGACCTGAAATGGTTAAAGATGGCTTTAAAGTCGGTGAAAAAGTTAAAGGAAAAGTATTGCATGCAAAATACAGTCGCTACATGCAACAAGTCGCTAGTGTTGAGCCGGAATTAGTTGAAGAGCTCGCCAAAGTTGGCGCCCGTTTTACTCATCATTCATCTATAGCCCCAACAGGTACAATTTCCTTATCTTTGGCCAATAATGCAAGCAATGGTATCGAACCAAGCTTTGCTCATCATTATTCACGCAATGTTATTCGCGAAGGTAAAAAGACGAAGGAAAAAGTCGATGTTTATTCATTTGAATTGCTCGCTTACCGAGCATTGGTCAACCCCAATGCAATGCCTTTTTCTGAAAACCCTGACGAGCAATTGCCAGATTATTTCATTACTTCCGATAGCATTACACCAACTCAGCATGTCGACATTCAGGCTGCTGCGCAAAAATGGATTGACTCATCCATTTCAAAGACGGCTAATGTACCAACTGAGTTTCCTTATGAAGAATTTAAGGATATTTATCTTTATGCTTACAAAGAAGGCTTAAAAGGTTGTACGACTTTCCGTTTTAACCCGGAAGTTTTTCAAGGTGTTTTAGTTAAAGAAGAAGATTTAGAAAACACAACTTATCAGTTCACCTTAGAAGATGGTAGTTTGGTTGAATTAAAAGGTAATGATGAAATCGAATATGATGGCGAGATTCATACGGCAGCTAATCTATTCGATGCGTTAAAAGAAGGTTATTACGGTAAGTTTTAAGCTCTGGTTGAGTTTAGTCGAAGCACCCTTAAATAAGAGACTTTGGCTAAACCCACTACCTGGAACTAAGCCTACAAAGTAAAGAACACAAACTGAATAATGATTACAGTCAAAAGAAAAGAGACGGAATAGAAAAATGCCAAAAATTATTAGCCAGCCTATCGTAGGCTACAAAGTTAAATCAGAAAATAATAGTGAAGAAAATACTTCTGAAGCTAATCAGCAAACGGCTGAAATTGTTCAAATGCACGAAAGCGTTGAACGCCCTGAAATGCTGCTTGGTTCAACTTATAAAGTTAAAACACCCTTGTCTGATCACGCGCTTTATATGACGATTAACGACATTGTTTTAAATCCAGGCACAGAGCATGAATTAAGGCGCCCTTTTGAAATATTTATCAACTCTAAAAATATGGACCACTTTCAATGGGTCGTTGCTTTAACTCGAGTTATTTCAGCGGTTTTTCGTAAAGGTGGCGACTGTACTTTTTTGGCCGAAGAACTGAAAGCTGTATTCGACCCTAAAGGTGGCTACTTTAAAGCTGGCGGTAAATTTATGCCATCTTTAGTTGCAGAAATCGGTGATGCCATTGAGTCCCACTTAAAAATGATTGGTCTATTAAAAGATAATGAACTTGATGAGCATCAAAAAAACTTAATCAATGAAAAGCGTGCGGAGTTTGAAAAGCAATCGCAATATGTTGAGGAGTCAAAAGAAAAAGGCGATTATCCCGATGCAGCAACTAATTGTACTAAATGTATGACTAAAGCTGTTATTTTGATGGATGGCTGTATGACCTGTTTAAATTGTGGTGACTCTAAGTGTGGATAGCACTGAATTCTATTAACTTTAAAGCCTTACTCAGAATTTAATTGTTATTCACAGTTTAATCATTATATTGAGTAAGGTTTAATCAATTTTTAACCTTGGTATTAAGCTTTAATTAAAAAGTAAGGTAGTAAACTTAATGAGCAACCGACTAGCTATTGGCTTACTGCTTTTATGTGTTGTCTTAACCGCTATATGTGTTTACCAATTTAATCAAATCCAAGCCTTAAATACACAGCTACTTAATTCAGAAGCTCTTCAAGAGGATGAGCCTAGCTTAAATAAGACTCTTTCAGAAAAACCACCTATCAATAATGAATCCGAATACCAGCAAAAAGTCGAGCAGCTAAAATTAGAAATCAATTCCCTTAAACAAAAACTAGAAAAAACCCAATTAGCTAATATCAAACAAGTACCTTTACAGGAAGATCCAGAGACTGATGAGCAAAGACGAGAAGAGCATAAAAATACTATTAGAAATGATTTAGCTATATTATTGGCGGAATTAAATCTTCCTTTTGATAAAGAAGAAGAGTTAATCAATTTAATTGCACAAAACCATGAAAGTTATGAGCCTGAGATAGAGAAAAAAATTGCCGACTTATTTAATAATCCTGATAGCCTAAAACTCTACCAAAATTTTAAGAAGTATGAATATAGAGCCAGTCGAGTGATCTCTGAACTTTCAGAAACACTCAAATATAACAACCTAGCACAGCTAACTAAGCAACAAGAACATCAATTAACCCTATTAGAAGTTAACAATCAAGCTGAAAATTTTGAACCTAGCTTTGATCAGGTAGCATCAAACTTTCCTGAAATTGAAAATATGAGTATCGATGAGGCGGTTGATGTTACAACGGAGTTCACCATAAAACAAATGGCTGCTCATGCTGAAAAAACACAGCAAATGACGGATAAAATTTTAAACGAAGCAAAAATGTTCTTGTCTCCTGAGCAATATGCCGATTTTAAAACAACTAAAGAAAACACTATCACTGGCTTTCCGTCGGATCTTGCAAAAACGCCAGCGTTTCAAGAACTTATGAAAAAAGAAGTGCGCAGAAATATATTAAGAGATAGGCAACAAAACAATTAAACCTCCTGGCTTCTCATATCATCTAAAACTCATGTTGCAATTGCCGCATTTAAAGCATTTATAAAAGATCTTCAGAAATATTCAATTTATATAAATCATAGCTTTAGACAAACTTAAAAAGCCGTTAAAATGACTCTTTCTTATTTAATGGCTCTAGCCTATGAAATCAGAATCTAACCAAATTATCGCCGCCGACTGGATCATTCCTATGACCCATGACAACCACTGGTTAGAAAAACACGCTTTAGTCTTTGATGAGCAAAAAATCGTCGATATTTTACCGCAAGACCTCCTAGACTCTCAGTATCCCGATATACCAGTAAAACAGCTTAATCAGCAAGTTTTGATGCCCGGTTTTGTTAATAGCCACTGTCATGCAGCGATGAACTTGTTAAGAGGTTTATCCGATGACTTATCCTTGATGACTTGGCTAGAAACTGCAATTTGGCCGATTGAAAAACAATTTGTCAATGATAGTTTTGTTTATCAAGGCACTCAACATGCAATTGCAGAAATGCTTTTATCTGGAACAACTTGTTTTCAAGATATGTATTTCATGCCAAATCAAACGATTAAAGCCGTACTAGAATCAGGTATCCGGGCAAATATTGGACTGGTTGTAACTGAGTCAGAAACTAACTGGTCGCAAAATGCTCAGGAATGTATCAATAAAGGCTTAGACTTATTTGACCGATTTAAGCACGCCCAAACTATTAGTTTTAATTTTGCCCCACATGCTATTTATACTGTCTCTCAGCAAAGCTTAGAAAAGCTAGCCACTTTATCCAACGAGCTTAACTTAACTGTACAAATGCACATTCATGAAACTCAAGATGAGATCAATAATTACATAAAACAAGAAGGTGTTCGACCACTAACACGTCTTAAAGAAATTGGTTTGTTATCCCCGCTACTTAACGCGGTTCATATGACTCAGCTCGATACTCAAGAAATTCATTGGTTAGCTGAATCTGGTAGTCATGTCATTCACTGCCCTCAATCCAATATGAAGCTTGCCAGTGGTACTTGTCCAGTTGATCAACTCGTTCAATCTGCCGTCAATTTAGCCATTGGTACTGATGGTGCTGCTAGTAATAATGATCTAGATATGATTGATGAAACTCGTAGCGCTTCTCTACTCTCAAAACTAGACTCGCTTAACCCAACCGCCCTATCGGCTTATCAAAGCTTGTATGCTGCCACTTTAGGTGGAGCAAAAGCACTCGGCTTACAAGAAAAGATTGGCTCTTTAGAAATTAATAAACAAGCTGACTTTATTGCCATTGATCTAAATAGAATCAGTACCCAGCCGGTTTATAATCCAATTTCTCAAGTAGTTTATGCGGCTGCTCGTGATCAAGTCAGTCATGTTTGGGTCAATGGCCAATTACTGGTAGAAGAGCATCAATTGAAAACACTTAATGCTGAACTAATATTAAGCAACACCGCTAAATGGCGAGACAAAATTATTAATCGATAAATTGATAGCCAATAAAATTAACAGTGAATCAAACTTATTATGAATACTAACGCAAACGTCGATCCATCAGAAATACAAAAATTTTCGGAGCTTGCCTCACGTTGGTGGGATCCAGAAAGTGAATTTAAACCACTGCATCAAATCAACCCATTAAGGCTCAACTATATTGAACAAAAAGCTCAAGGCTTAGCCTCAAAAAAAATTATTGATGTCGGCTGTGGCGGTGGTATTTTAACTGATGCCATGGCGGCAAAACAGGCTCAAGTTACCGGTATTGATATGAGTGAAGCGGCACTATCCGTCGCTAAACTCCATCAATTAGAGTCAGGACAAAGTGTTGATTATATTCAATCAACCGTTGAAGATATGGCAGAACAAAGAGCCGGTGAATTTGATGTGGTTACTTGTCTCGAAATGCTTGAGCATGTACCAGACCCTGCTTCAGTAATAACGGCTTGCGCTAAACTATTAAAGCCCAACGGCCACCTTTTTGTTTCAACTATTAACCGAACGGCTAAAGCTTTTGTGTTTGCTATTGTCGGCGCTGAATATATTTTAAAACTTCTCCCAAAGGGTACTCATGAGTACGCTAAGTTTATTAAGCCTTCAGAAATAGCCACTTGGGCTAGAGAAGCAGATATAGAACTACAAGACTCAACGGGCATGCACTACAACCCCTTGACTAAAACCTACAAATTAGCACCAGGTTTAGAGGTTAATTATTTAATGCATTTAAACCGTTTATAAAGACATGCTAAAATAGCCGTCGAACATTTAATTACACGTTTATAAAATTAAGGGCATACAATGTCAGAAAACTCTTCTCAATCACTTAGCTACAAAGATGCCGGTGTTGATATCGAAGCTGGCAACCAATTGGTTGAACGCATTAAAGGTGTCGCCAAGGCCACTCAACGCCCTGAAGTCGTTTCTAACTTAGGTGGTTTTGGTGCAATGTTTGAACTACCCAAAGGTTATCAAAACCCTGTTTTGGTTTCTGGAACCGATGGTGTTGGCACAAAATTACGTTTAGCTATTGATGCGGGCATTCATGACAAGGTCGGCATTGATTTAGTGGCTATGTGTGTTAATGATTTGATTGTACAAGGCGCTGAGCCTTTATTTTTTCTTGATTATTATGCAACGGGAAAGCTTGATATTGATATTGCTGCTGAAGTTGTCAAAGGTATTGGCGAAGGTTGCTCTCAAGCAGGCTGCTCTCTGATTGGTGGTGAAACCGCTGAAATGCCTGGCATGTACCAAAACAAAGATTATGACTTGGCAGGCTTTTGTGTTGGGATTGTCGAAAAATCCAAAGTCATTGATGGCACTCAAGTTAAAGCTGGCGATCAACTGATTGCTCTCGCCTCTTCAGGTCCTCACTCTAATGGCTACTCGTTAATTCGCAAAATTATTGAGCTCAGTCAAACTGATTTACAACAAGACTTTCATGGAAAAAGCTTAGCTAAAACATTACTTGAGCCAACACGGATTTACGTTAAATCAATTCTTGAACTGATTAAACAAATTGATTTAAAAGCTCTTTCTCATATTACTGGCGGTGGATTATTAGAAAACATTCCTCGTGTATTGCCCGCTCACACCTGTGCTCAAATTAGCCAGTCAAGTTGGCAGATGCCAGCAATATTTGAGTGGTTAATGCAAACGGGTAATATTGAACTTATGGAAATGTATCGCACATTTAATTGCGGTGTTGGTATGGTTTTAGTGGTATCAGAAACTGAGTTGCCAAAAGCTTTATCAGTTCTTGAAGCTGCTGGCGAAAACGCTTGGCACCTCGGTGAAATTAAAGTCTCAGAAAATGAACAAGTCTGCTTTTGTGATTAAACACTTTATGTAGAAAAGCCGATAACAAGACTGATTTAACTTAAGACCGATTTAACTTAAGATCGATTTAACTTAAAAAGAGATAAACAACATTAATATCAATGAAACCACTATGAGTGATAAGTCCATTCTGGTGATGATTTCTGGTAATGGCTCAAATTTACAAGCCTTTATCGATAACCAGCAATCAGGCGAGCTACCAGGGAAAATCACCGCTGTTCTCAGTAATAAAGCACAAGCTTTTGGACTCAACAGAGCCAAACAAGCCAATATCGACACTATTGTTCTAGAGCATAATCAATTTGATAGTCGTGAAGCTTTTGATCAGGCTATGATGGAAAAAATCGATAGCTATCAACCCGACTTAATTATATTAGCCGGCTTTATGCGTATTCTCAGTTCAGCTTTTGTTAAGAAATATAACGGTAAGCTATTGAACATTCATCCATCTTTGTTGCCCAAGTACCGAGGCTTGAACACTCATAAGCGTGTTTTAGAAAATCAGGACGAGTATCATGGCACTAGTGTTCATTTTGTAACAGAAGAGCTTGATGGTGGCCCAGTGATTGCGCAAGCAAAGCTATTAGTTTCAACGGATATGAACGAGGATGATTTAACTCAACGAATACAAACATTAGAACATAAGTTATACCCTGAAGTTGCTAAATGGTTTTTACAAGAGAAACTAAGTGTACAACCAGATGGGATTCACTTTGAAAATAAACGACTTGAACAACCTATAATTTTTGAGTATGAATAAACTAAATCAATATTTACTTCTTTCATTATCAGCTTTACTGATGGCTGGCTTCTCTTATGCCCAGGAAATTTCTGATTCTCAAAAAATGTCTTACCCTCAAGAAATGTCTTACCCTCAAGAAATGTCTTATGTTAAAGAGACGCCTTATTCTGAAGAAAAGCCTTGTAATAAAAACGAGCTCTCTGTCGAACAAAAAAACACGCCCCAAATTACTGTGTCGACTCTAACATCATCACCGAAGATTAAAGAAAACTTTAACTCAAATCGAAACTGGAAATTTTTACAACCCTATCAAGCAATTTATGATGTTCATTCTGATGGTGAAACACTCGGCTCTTCAACCAGAGAAATCATCTTTAATTCAGGTCAATGGACCATTAAGACAAATACAAAATTAAAAAAATGGTTGTTAACACTGAAAAGTAAAGAGCACTCAAACTTTAATATTCAATCGGGCAAACTTCTCACTCATGAATTCTTTACTAGTAGCAAAGTTACTTTTCAAAAAGAGAAAGAAATCCTTCAATCGTTTAATTGGCAAAACAAACTTGAGACAGGTAAAAAAGACGACCAAACTTGGCAGTTGCCTTTGAAAAAACCTGTTTTTGATCGCATGTCTCATATTTTAGAGCTAAGAAAAGATCTTATTAGAGGTTCAAGCAAGTTTAATTATCTTGTTAGTTATAAAGGAAAGCGTAAGCGTTATCACTACATTAAACAAACTGATGAAACCTTAAAAACATCTCTAGGTAACTTAACAGTTATTCGAATGGATAGAGAGCGAGGCGATGATGGTCGCTTTTCGATTTGGTTAGCTCCAGAATTTGATTACCTACCCGTTAAAATTGCTCAATTTGAACAAGACAAACCAGACGTCACATTAATTATTACCAAATTACAAATGGCCGCCGAGCCTCAAATCGCTAAAATCAACCAAAAATCATCTCAAGTTAACGAAAGAATTACCAAACTTAGTCTTCATCAAAACTCAACTCATCAGGCGTCTTCAAAGTAACAGACTCATCAACTTGAGAAAACTCAATCAGTAACTCTCCCTTCTTAACCTGCTCAATAACTTTTTTAACCCAATCATCAGTTTTTAATTCTGCATCCACTTCTGATAGATGCGACAACACAAATTCTCTAGCAATATTGTCTAAAGCTTCTTGAGTAACTTCTTGATAAGGAATGATCATTTTTGTATCGCCGAAAAACTTATAAATAACTAAAACTTGTTTGCTTTTAATTTTACTTTTAACTGTTGCAAATTAGCCTGTTTCTCTTCAGTTACTTGAGGATAGGAGATATCAAGCTTTTTCATTTGCTCAAGTATAATGCTGGATACAATTAAACGCATATTCATTTTATCGTCAGCGGGAATAACATACCAGGGGTTTTGAGCTGTTGCTGTTGAATTAATCATAGTCTGATAAGCTTGCATATAATCATCCCAGTGTTGCCTCTCATTAAGATCACCCTCAGAAAATTTCCAGTTTTTTTCTGGTTTTTCCAGTCGGTCAATAAAGCGTTTGGCTTGTTCTTGTTTAGATAAGTTAAGGAAAAACTTAATCACAGGAAAACCATTTCGAGATTGAAAATTTTCCATGTTTTTGATATCTAAATATCTCTCTTGCCAGAACTTCTCTGAGTCGTTAGTTAAGTGTTTAGGAATTCTTTGCGACTTTAGAATACCAGGATGTACTTTAACAATTAATACTTCTTCATAATAAGAACGATTAAAAACATGCAACTTACCTCGATTAGGCATAGCTTGGTTGGTTCGCCATAAATAGTCGTGATCAAGCTCTTTATCGGAAGGTTTCTTAAAAGAGTGAACTATTAAACCGTGAGGATTAACACCTGATAACACTTTACTGATAGTACCATCTTTACCTGCCGTATCCATCGCCTGAAAAACTAATAAAAGCCCATAACGATCATCAGCATACATCATACTTTGCAACTGATTAATCATCTTACGGTTGCTTTTTAATAGGCTTTTGTAATCTTTTTTGTTTTTATAAAGCGGCGTGATTTTAGTAGCAGTATCTTTTATTGAAAATGACTTATCGCCAGAATATTTAAAATCACATAAATTAATGTTCAAATTATTGGTCATAGCGTCTTTCTGGAATGATTAAACCTGGCAATATTTAAACATATTTTACAGTTAACCGCATTCTAAAATATCAAAGCCCCTACTCCACTTGGTTTTACGACTTGAAAAAACCTAAGTCATAATCAAGTAAAAAAACTTAGTCACAGTGTGACTATTATCATTGTTTTTGAATCTAATTAGTAAAATTAACAAAATAATTTTTTAAAACTGACATATAAGTGAGAACACACCTGCTCTGACTTTAATCAATTGTTTGATATAAATTTAGCTTTATAGGTAAAGAAGTGGAACTAGCAGAAATAACCTTAAATATATTTTTAATTCTCGGCGGCATGGCATTTGTTTTATTTATAGTCCTTCTCATATGCCTTTGGCGTTATGCAACAATTCATTTTGAAGATAGGTCAGATGTTGAAGATTCAATAATTGCTGATGTTAAGAATAATCCACAAATTTAATGGAAGCCTATGAATATAAATTGGATTAGTTTTTCGTAATTCAGCAAAAGCCATCAAACCATATTAAATCACTTGTTGAGTTTTACTCTTCAATCAATCCGTATAATGAAGTCCTCCCCAATGCAATCTCTTTATAATTTATGGAGATTAATCAGTCTCTACTCCTCATTGATTAAATAGTAGTAATTGCAGCTCAATCATAGTTAACTTTAGCAACAGGAATCTTAATACTTATACTACACAGGATTTTTTTAAATTTAACGACTATACTTTAATAAGGACAAGACGCTATAGCAATAATCCAAAGAGCTAGGCGTAACTGCGGAGGATTTAAAGTGAAAGTATTATCTTATATACACCTTCTTTTTACTGCAATCTTAATATTTTTTATTTTGGTTTTTAGTAGTTATTGCACCCCTAAAAACTCAGATGAAACCGACTGCATACTAATCGAAACTGGCAAATTTTCAATGAGTTCATCAGGCGAGACTGAATTTAAAATAGCTACCTGCGATGGTCAACACTTAGTTTTTACGAAAGTTCATTATAATTTAATTGTTAAAAATTCAGAAAAGAATAACGTGTTGATTGGAAATGATTTTATTTTAAATTAGTTCTGAGCTTATTGATTGGTAATTTAATCCTAGGTTGGGTTAGAAATAATTATAACACCATAGAATACCAGACTGCCTATTTATGTTTTCTATAAGTAGACTGTCT
>CAYPMT010000035.1:17210-18953 GCA_964411875.1 uncultured Kangiellaceae bacterium | reverse complement strand
AAAAAAGAAGGCAAAAACGCTTTTGACGCTGGCGCTATGCACTTATTGACTGAGTCTTTTTCTGAAAGTCTAAAGAAATACGAATTAAAGTAATAAGCCTTGATAGTTGTAGGTTAAAGCTTTTTGGTTTACTGAAAATATTCAATCTAGCTTATCGCGGCTTCAATCGAGCAACCAAGCCTAATCCCCAAGCAATAATTAAATAAGCAGCTAATAATAAACTTAGTTGTTGAAAGTTGAAGCCAGCATCTAATATATAGCCAAATAAAATAGGGGATATAGCGGTTGAAATCACCATAATGGCTGTGACCATAGAGCGAATTGCACCCAGGTGCTTATTACCGTAACACTCTGCCCATAGAGAACCAATAGTTGGTCCGCTGGCACCAATGGTTAGTCCTAATAAAAACATAAAAACTAAAACGAGTATGGGTGAATTAAAGGGTAGGGCAATCAGTCCAATCGCTAATAGCATCGGGAGCAAATAAAAGCGGAAGAGTTTTTGGCCTGAGTATTGATCAACCAGTGAACCAAAAACTAGTGATGATTTTAAGTGAGAAACGGCATAAACAATAAAGGCGATAGCAAACCACTCGCCACTCCAATTTTTATTGGCAAGTAATTCGGATTGATGAATAAAAATACCTGTGACAATAAAAGCCGGAGACATAACCGCTGGTATAGCAAGCCAAAAACGTTTATCCAGAATAACTTGTTTGCGTGTCCAGCCGGTTAAAGTGTTTTGTTGGTTATCAGTATTCTCTTTATCGACATGTTCAAGGAAACGTTTAGAGTGATTGAGTAACCAGTTAATACTGGGTAAATAAATTAACGGTAAAGTTAATCCTAAAATTAACCAAGTGTTTCGCCAGCCAAAGGTTGAAATAAGTATAACCGCTAGCGCGGGTAAAATGGCTTCGCCGAGTGGCATACCAAAAGAAGCAATACCAATGGCTTTACCACGGTTCTTATCGTAATAACGGGCCATGGAGGTATAAGTAATATGAAACATTAAGCCTTGGCCGCAAAAGCGTAGTAAAAATAAACCGATTAATAAGTGCCAGGTATACTCTGAAAAATATAAAATAATACAGGCAGCGAATAACCCCAAGGCGGTTAATAAAGTAAACTTCTTTAAGGGGGTTTTATCGAGTAAACCACCAACGTATAAAATAATAAAACCACTAATTAAGGTGGCGGCTGAATAGAGCGAGCCATATTCTGTATTGGTTAAATTAAAATCTTGTTGAAAGGACTCACCAAACCAGGCAATAAAAAACGATTGGCCATAATTACCAAAAAAAGCAGTAATTAATCCAAAGGATAAGAAGTAAGGGTTTTTTTTGGCGAAAGAGTAGTAAGTTTTTAACATAATAAAAATAAAGTTTACGATTTCCCTGAATGCCCAAAGCCACCTTCGCCGCGATCACTTTTTTCAAAGTCGGAAACTAGCTCGAAATCAACTTGGACAACGGGTAATATAACTAATTGAGCAATGCGATCACCAGGTTCAATTTGAAAACTGCTATGGCCACGATTCCAGCAGGAAATAAATAATTGGCCTTGGTAGTCAGAATCAATTAACCCGACTAAATTACCTAAAACAATCCCATGTTTATGGCCAAGACCAGAGCGAGGCAAAATAGTGGCAGCTAAACTTGGATCATTAATATGGATAGCTATGCCGGTAGGAATAAGTTCAGTTTGACCAGGTTCTAAAGTTAAGGAGTCATCAAGACAAGC
>CAYPMT010000035.1:0-17110 GCA_964411875.1 uncultured Kangiellaceae bacterium | reverse complement strand
AGAGTTTTAGCAATAATTGCTGCACATAAATTGCCAAAATTACCACTTGGTACAGCGAGAACTAAGTGCTCTCTTTTTTCTTGTGGCAGTTGAGTGAAAGCATCGAAGTAATAGCAGACTTGGGCAAGCAGACGACTAATATTGATTGAGTTAGCTGAATTAAGACCAATTTTTTTGACCAGCTCGCTATCATCAAAGCTTTGCTTAACTAGTTTTTGGCAATCATCAAAGTCACCTTCAATAGCAACAGTGTGAATATTATCATCTAATGTTGTAAACATTTTTTGTTGCAGCTCGCTAATTTTTCCACGCGGAAATAAAATCACCACTTGAATATTATTAAGACCATAAAAAGCATGAGCGACGGCAGCACCTGTATCACCAGAAGTTGCAGTTAAAATCGTAATAGGTTTTTTGTCACTAAATGATTGTAAACAGTTGGCCATGAAATTAGCGCCAAAGTCTTTAAATGCTAAGGTTGGACCATGAAATAATTCGAGGCAATAATTTTGCTTATTAACAGGCTCTAACTTAGCAGGAAATGCAAAAGTTTTCTCGATGATATCTTTTAATGTTTGTTCATTAATATTTTCGCTGACAAATCTTTTTAGAATTTCTAAGTTTCGCGCTTTAACATCTAAATTTAAAATTTCATCAATATTCTCAAAGGGTTGAATTTTTTTAGGGAAAAACAAACCTTGATTTCGGCCTAAACCAGTTTTTACAGCTGTTTCAAAGTCAACTACTTGAGAGTTATCTTTCAAATTATAAAGTTTCATTGTTCATTCTCTAATAAAGTTTTAGTCATGAGTTAATCAGGTTAAATTTTTCTTGCGCCAACTTTATCAAGCTGGCAAATGTGTACAAAGCCTTTGTCAGACTGCAAATAGTTACTATTTAACCACTCAGCCATTTCTTTGGCCAAGCTCAAGTTATCAGTCACTGAAAAAAGCGTTGGGCCAGAGCCGGAAATGCCAGTGGCAAGAGCGCCCATTTTTTCAAGTGCTGCTTTATTGGCTTTATACTGAGGTAATAAATCTTGTCGATAAGGCTCAGCAATAATATCTTTTAGTAATGAGAAGGCTAGCGATTTATCTTGTCTATGGCAAGCATCAACAAAATTAGCTAGGTTCTGCCCAAAGCTAATCAATGTTTGTCTGGAGTAAGAATCAGGTAGAATTTCTCTTGCAGCTTTCGTATTTACGATAACATCCGGGTAAGCAATAACAAAATAGCAGTCGTCAAAAAAGGGTAATGACTGAGTGATTTTTTTTGAACCATTAAGCATCAGTTGCAATCCACCTAAATAACAAGGTGCAGCATTATCATAATGCAGTGAGCCACTAATTTCTGCTTCTAACTGTCCCATCATCGCAAGTAATTCAAAGGAGGAAAGTGGTTGTTGATAATATTCATTAAGTGCAACAAAAGCAGCAACCACGGAACAAGCGCTAGAGCCAAGGCCGCTACTCACGGGAATGTTTTTTGCTAAAGTAAGCTCTAACGATTGAGTAGGCAGCTGGCGTTTATTAAGTTCTGCCTCAAATGCGAGCAGACATTTCCAAACAATGTTGGTTTCTTTTTCTTTTGGTAAGACGCTTACGTGACTACCGGTTACAATTAAGTCACTATGATTTTTTTTGCTGGCAGAAACTGAAACAATATCACCAATCATTTCGCCATCGATGGGGCTTAAAGCCAAACCCAAACTATCAAAGCCAACACTCAGATTAGCACTTGATATAGGGGCAAAAATAGAAATAGACATATTATTTAGTTCCTAAAGCCAGCATATTTAACTTAATGTTCTTTATCCCAAGAAAGTGTTCGAAGTAAATCGGTAAACAATCCTGCGGCTGTTACTGTAGCACCGGCACCGTAACCTCGAATTACTAAGGGATGAGGGTCATAATAGTTGGTATTAAGCGCTAAAGCATTTTCGCCATCCTTAATATTGTATAAGGGATGATTATTATCAACAGCTTGAATTTCAACTTTGCATTGAGAGTTTTCAATTGAGCCGATATAGCGTAGTACTTTATTTTCCTTCTGAGCTTGTTCGACTAACTCTTTAATGCTTTGGTCGACGCTAGGCAGAGCCGCTAAAAACTTATTGGCATCAGTTATTTCGGCAAGTTCTTGTGGAACCACAGGGGTTAACTGAATGTCATTAAGCTCTAAATTTAAGCCAGTTTCTCGAGCAATAACCAAAAGTTTTCTGGCAACATCAAGACCATTGAGATCTTCTGCAGGATTAGGCTCAGTATAACCAAGTTCTTTAGCTTTATTGGTTGCTTCTGATAAGCTTAAACCATTTTCTAGCTCACCAAAAATATAAGAAAGAGAGCCAGATAAGATTCCTTGAAACTGAATTAATGCGTCGCCAGATTTGATTAAACCTTGTAGATTATCGATAACAGGTAAGCCAGCACCGACATTAGTTTCATATAAAAAGCGTCGATTTTTCTCTTGTGCTGTTTTACGTAATGCTTGGTAGTAACTTAAGTCCATCGTATTAGCCTTTTTATTGGCTGTTACCACATGATAGCCATTAGCTAAAAAATCTTGGTATTGCATGGAGATTGACTCACTACTGGTGCAATCAACAATCACTGGGTTATTTAAGTGCGCTTCGCTAACAAATTGATTGAGAGTTTGCAAATCAAACTGTGTCACTGACTCATTCAAATCAGATTGCCAAGTGTCAAAGTTAATGCTTTCTTTATTGAGTAATATCTTTTTACTATTAGCAATGCCAACAAGATTTAGCTGGATTTTTTTGTCGTTTAAACTTTGTTGTTGAGTTTTAATTTGGTTAATTAGCTCTTTTCCAATAGTTCCACAACCAATAACAAAAGCATCAATAGTTGGTTTTTTCAAAAATAAATTTTGATGGCAAACTTTAATGGCATCTTCCGAACGTTGATTTCTTATGACTGCAGAAATACTTCTTTCGGAAGAGTCTTGGGCTATTGCAATAATATTAATAGATGCTTGTGAGAGAGAACGGAAAAATTTAGCCGCCACACCACGCTGTTGTTCCATCTTGTCACCAACAATAGTAACAATAGATAGATCTTTTCTAACTGAAACCTCAAGTAACTGGTTTTTTAATTCGAGTTCAAACTCGCTATTTAAACAAGCAAGGCCTGCACCTGAATGTTCTTCAGGGATACAAAAGCTAATACAATATTCTGCAGATGATTGGCTGATCATAACGATAGATATATCTGCTTGGCTAATAGCTGAAAAAATTCGGCTCGCCATACCAATCATTCCTTTCATACCTGGCCCTGAAATATTTATCATAGCAATATTAGATAAGTTTGAAATGGCTTTAACCGGCTCATTTGTATTGGTTGTTTCTTGCGAAATAAGAGTCCCCGGTGCTTGTGGCGAATGGGTATTTTTAATTCGACAAGGTATTTTATGTAGTGAAAGAGGCGTAATAGTTTTGGGGTGAAGTACTTTAGCGCCAAAATACGAAAGCTCAATAGCTTCATGATAGGACATTTTTTCGATTAGCTTAACATTTTTGACCAGGCGCGGGTCAGCATTGTAAACACCATCAACATCAGTCCAAATTTCACAAGTATCAGCTTTAACACAAACCGCTAAAATAGCTGCTGAATAGTCAGAGCCATTACGGCCTAAAGTTGTAGTCTCACCATTAGGTTTGATGCCAAAAAAGCCGGGCATTAATGATACTCGAGACAGATCTTTATAGTTTTCTAAAAAACGTTTTTGAGTAATCGGCAAGTCAACAATTGTTTCAGTAATTCGGTTGTTAGTGGTTAGAAACTTTTCTGGGTCAATCAGTGATGCATCGTGACCTAAGTCTTTTAAACATTTAGACATCAGTAAAATACTAAACTTTTCGCCAGTACTTAATATTTGAGCTTGAGTTAACTTAGGGCAATAAGAAAGTAACTTGGCACCTTGTATACGTTGTTTTAGATTAGTGAGTAGCTCATCCAAGCCAGCTTGCGCTGAAGATTTCTTATTATTTAAGGTTGTGTCTAATAAGTTTGATAGTCGCTCTGCAATTTCACTTTCCAATTGTTCAGTTGGTTGCTTGGCAACAATGGCTTCATTAAGAGCAACCAGTTGATTAGTAACGCCTTGAGGTGCAGATAAAACAATGGCAATTGGTGAATTTGTTAAATAATCATTTAGAATGTTAGCGACATGCTTAAAGCATTCCGCATTAGCTAATGATGAGCCACCAAACTTTAGTACTTTCATAACGTGTTTCTCTATTCCTATTGTTTAAGTATATTTTTACTGTTTGCTTTAAATGAAAAAGCCCGCGAGTCGTTTGAGTCGCGGGCTTTTTATTAATTCTTTAAATACTAGCCTACGAACACCGATTAATTATAATGGTGGTTGAAGTAATAATGTTAATAATAGTTCTATTCGTCATTATGCTAAATTATATAAACTTTGGGCTAATATTTTCCGATTAGTGTAATTGGCTATGGAATAAATAGCAATGGTTTTAACTACTTTTTTCGCGTTATAAAAAACAGATTGCATGTCAGTGAGATCGGTATGAAAAAGGCACTTAAGCAAAGTCTTCGGGGAATGAGTATTGTTATCAGGATATGAACTTACGAATACCGCTATTAAGTAGCGGTATGGCGGTTTTTTTATTGAGGAAGCTTTAAATCAATTATTAACAATAATCCTCATAAGGATTTTTTTGATTAAATTGGAGTTGATTTTCAAATTTGTCTAAGCTCATACCTTTTTCATCAATGGTTAAATCAGTACCTTGCATAACATCTGTACCGAAGTGATAAATCATTTTAAATTCACCATTGGTCGTGGCTTCATCATACGCTTTTGCGGTTGATTTTACTTGAGCATTTCTCTTATGATGATTATTAAGTGCTGTTTGGCCATGCTTTTTAAGTAACATTTCATTGGTGACTTGAGGCGATAAAATTAATGCACTGGCATTGTTTCCACCAAAACCTTTTGAATTAATAACCGTTGCTTTCATATCACTACCTTGTTTGCCAACAGCTTTGTGATCCATACAAAATTCGAGGTTGGAATCAAAAACATCTTCAGCAATATGGTCAATAGTTTTGATTCCAGGAATATATCCATACTCCCAGGTGCCAAGTGCACTGGCAAGTTGATCACCGCCGGCTGCTCCGAGTGAATGACCAATGTAGGATTTAACAGCGGTAACTGGCCACTTTTCAATATTAAAGGCTTTAGCAACTTCATTAAGAATATGTGACTCGGTTACTCGATTTTGTGGTGTGCCAGTACCATGAGCATGAGCATAGGTTTTCTTAGCATCTTCGTCACCTAGAATGGTTTGAGCTAAGGCCACGCACTTGGCAACAGTTATATAATTACCAATACCTGGTGATGAAATAGATTTTTTATTAGCATCAGCATTAACAAAAACATCAGCAACTGAACCATAAATGGTTGCACCAAGTTCAAGAGCTAACTCATCATCCATCAAAATGAAAAATTGAGCACCTTCTGCCATAGTAAAACCAGCGTTATCAGAAAAAGGGCGACAAGCACGTCGGTTATCAACGTCTTTGGTGTTATCGAGAGTCGCCAATTTTGCATCTTCAGCAAGTGCTCCCATAGCCCTAAACCCTTCCATTACCTCTGGCACAATAGGAGCTTCTGCACCACCCACTATGGAGACTCTTGAATGACCTGATTGTATGTCAATAACGCCTTGGCGTAGGTTATATAAAAATGTTGCACAAGCGCCAATATTTGCACCGGTTGTACCACAACTATTGATCATATAGCTATTGATAAAGTCAGCAGGCATTTGAGATAACATTAAGGGCATTTGTTTAGAAGTAATTCGTCCACCACCAAGCAAAGCTTGTAACAATCCCCGGCCACCACAATCATCTAATTGACCTATAGCTGAACCAGCATAGACGGATACTTGATCAGGATTGATATGTTTTAATAGAGTGTCCCAGCTGATGCCTAAAGACTGGAGTGCATCTGAAGCACCAAAGACAGTTAACTGTAATCCTTTTGGTTGATTGCGAGATTGATAAAGTTTAGCAGCATCAAAGCCTGAAGGAAGTTGAGCGGCACTTGTAACGGCAGCAGAAAAGCTATCCAGAGTCATAACGTCAGTATCACCTTTTATAGTGACATTAACCAAGTTGTCATCAAGATCGGTGACTTGCCAATTTTCTGGTAGTTTATTCGGTAACTGGCGCTTTTGGGTTTGAAACTGAATACTCTTTTCATTTGTATTTGATTCTAAAGTGGTTTTTCGATGGGCTTTAATGTCATCAGTATCGAAAATATTTTTTTCGATTTTACGAATCAGTGTATTTTGTAGAATAGTTTCTCGATCACTAGGATCAACATCCCCCATCATTTTTGCTAGACCTTTAAAAACATCTTGTTTATCTTCTTCTGCTAGAGCGTCATGAACCATTCGACGATAGGCATGATGAAATGAAGTTCTACCAGCGGCATTAATGCCGCCGAAACCAACAATAACGGGTAATTTTTTCATTAATTAGTACTCAATTATTTCTAGCTTTGGATTCGTTAGGGGTTAGTTATAGTTACTTTATGACAGGGTTAGTTTATTGGAGCTAAGCATTTTTTTATAGAACAATAAAGACAAGTATTGTTACAATAAGGCCATGACATCATCTTTATTTATTTGTTACCCTAAAGCGCTACTGACCAGCTTAAGTCTGCCTATGGAGATGATTGCTGCAGCCAGTGCCATAGCTAGAATTAAAAGAACGCCAAATCGCGATTGGCAATGCTATGTTGTTTCTGGTAGTTCGACCTCTGTTCAACCCATTGAGTTTGCTAAGGGTTTATCGGTTTCGCCGAGTTTCAATTTACAAACAGCACCCACAGCGGGCACAATTTTTCTACCGCCCATTTGGGGAAAACCAGATATTGTTGTGGAGCAATCACCTGAGTTGATTGACTGGTTAGTTAATCAATATCATAGGGGAGCAAAAATTTGTGCAACAGGTACAGGTGTTTGTTTGCTAGCAGAAGCTGGCTTATTAGATGACAAGCCAGCGACCACTCATTGGTATTATTTCGATGCTTTTGCAAAAAAGTACCCCAAAGTTAATTTACAAAGACAACATTTTATTACTCAGGCAGGTGACTTATTTTGTTGTGGTAGCATTAATGCTTTAGTTGATTTAACGATTTATTTTATTGAAAATTATTTTGGTAAAGAAGTGAGTCAAGTGATTGAACAGCACTTTAGTCATGAGGTTAATCGAACTTACGACAAACCTTGGTATAGTACAGGAACAGCCTATCATCCCGATGAAGGGATTATTGAAGTTCAGCTATGGATGCAATCACATTATAACCAGACGTTTAATTTAACCCGCTTAGCTGATTTAGCTAACATGAGTGTGAGAAATTTTTCACGTCGCTTTAAATCAGCCGTTGGCAAATCGCCGCTCGATTATATGAACGAACTTAAAATTAAAGCCGCTCGTGAATTGTTAAAAGAAACAAACTTAACACACCAAGATATTGCCGATCAGGTTGGTTTTAAAGACGCTAGTTATTTTGCCAGGCAGTTTAAAGCCATTAATAAAATAACCCCAAGAGAGTATCGAAAAATTGTGAGAGGAAAGCTGTTTAACCTTAATTAATCGTTGTAGATTTTCTGCTAAGTCTAAAGGCTTTCTTCGGAATCACTCGGTTGATAAACTTCAATACTAAAATTTTCTTTGCTCATGCGTTCAAATGACTTGAGCTTCTTAACGGTTTCATCGGTAACTTTACTGCCTTTTGACATGATTAATAAGCCTTCTTGGCTATACATATCACAAGCAATCAGCATGTCAGGTTTTAGTTGGTCAGTGGTTACCGTTAAATTTTCTTGGTCGTTATTAGCACTGGCTTGAGGTTTCATTACTTCAATATACAGATCAACAAGTTCAGGATCATAAAGTTTAAATTTATTATCAACTAACGCATTTTGGGCTTTTTCTACTGAGTAGTTATTTCTGTGAATTAATGTATTAAAGTCTAAACATAAACGCAAAATACGACAGGCTAAAGGAATTTTGCTGCCAATTAAGTTTTCAGGATGGCCTTGACCATCAAAATTTTCATTATGATGGCGAATTATTTTAGCGACTGAATTAAGCGCTTCAATAGGCATGAGAACTTGTTCGCCAATAATGGGATACTCATAATATTTCTTGCGTTCTTCTGGTGTCATCTGAGCGAGTGGCGTGGCGAGCAGCTTGTCAGAAAAAGCGACTTTACCTAATTGACAGAGCATAGCCGCATGTTTTATGTCATCAATATATTCTTTATCTAAGCCTAACTTTTCACTCATTATTAAAGCATCTTCAACAAGAGATGAGGCCAATGTATGGGAATGACCAGTACGAAAATTAATTAAGCTCGAAAAAGACTTAATCAATGTAAGATAATTATCTTGGATTTCTTCTTTTGCTAAGTCAAGAAAAGAAACAGTCATTTGTAGCTCTTGATTAGTTTCCATCACCTCAGATTCAAGCTTTTCAGAGCGTTGTTTAAGTACCCGAGTTGCTTTTTCTAGCCGATTTTTTCGACGACGTTTTTCATCACTCTCTTTTTTAAATTCAATGGCTTCAGCAACCACTTGGCGTAATTCGTCATTGTTCCAAGGTTTATTGAGATAACGAAAAATTTTGCCATCGTTAATTGCTCGAATGGTAGCATCTTGATCAGAATAACCCGTTAGTAAAATACGTACTGAATGTGGGGTAAACTTAGATGCTGCAGCGAGAAATTCAGCGCCATCCATTTCTGGCATTCTCATATCAGAGATAATCAAATCAAAAGGTTCTTCATCGGCAATGATGTCGAGGCCCTCTTTACCGCTATTAGCTAAAGTGACTTTATATTGAGAGCCACGTAGTAACCGCTTAATAGCCATAAGCACCGATCGCTCATCGTCAACACATAGTATTCTGGCAGGTGATTCAACCGTTGTATTCATTAGCTTAGACTCCTTCTGTATTTAACACAGAACATAACTAAAATTTAGACCAACAAGAGGGTTCTATCAACTATCCTTAAAAGATAAGGATAATTTTTATTTCTTATTGTTAAATATACGCTAACATGACTAAACTGTCAAATATGCTTATGTATTATATATTGACTTTTTGTGATTGTTGGTTTATAACTAAGGCTAGGGCTCATTAAATTGATTGGGCAAACTTAACCAGTTTTTGTATCGGAGATAGATAATCGAAGATAGATAGACTCTCAGTAAACAGCGGCGAAAACAAATCTATGGCACAAAGTAAAAGTAAAGCGTTAACAACGGGTGAAGTGGCTAAGTATTGTGATGTTAACTTTAGAACCGTTATTCGCTGGATAGAAAGAGGTGTATTGGAAGCCTATCAATTACCAGGACGAGGTGATAACCGAGTCCCTGTGGATGCTTTTCTTCGTTTTCTCGAAGAAAATAATATGCCAATTCCTGATGGTTTTCAGGTACAAGAAAACTCTCGAATCCTTATCATCGAAGATGAAGAAAAAATGGCTCGCTCTATCGAAAGAGTTTTAAGACGTTTAGGTTTTGAAACTGAAATTGCTGAAAACGGGTTTATTGCAGGTGCTTTATTGTTGTCTTATAAGCCGGCTTTAGTCACGCTCGATCTAAGAATGCCAGGCTTAAATGGGTTTGATGTACTAAAATATATTAGAAACAAGCCTCAACTCAAACACTTGAAAGTTTTGATTGTTTCTGGTGAGTTACCTAATCAACTTGAAAGAGCGGTAAAAGAGGGCGCTGATGATAGTCTTGCCAAGCCATTTTCTAATAGTGACCTTGAAGCCAAAGTAAAAGCCTTGATTGAGCCAGGCAATAGTGAGTAAGTAAAGTTTAATCAAAAATATTCTCAAAATGAAATAGGAGGTTATGATGCAAGGTGTTGTATTTACTTTATTCAGTGACTGTGTGATTGATAAGTTTGGTATGGAAGTTTGGGACGAATTATTAGAAGCCGTTTCACCGGATTCTGAGGGCGTTTATACTTCAAGTGCAACCTATGCCGATGAAGAGCTATTTGCTTATGTTGGTGAACTATCGAAGAAGACTGGTGCTGCCATTCCTGATTTAGTAAGGACTTTTGGCGAATATATGTTTTCTCATTTATTAAATAGTATGCCTGAAGCGGTTAAACCGGGTATGACTTTAAAAGAGTTTCTTTTGAGTGTTGATCAGGTTATCCACAAAGAAGTTAAGCGAATGAATCCCGACTCCTATTTGCCTGAAATTGATTATGAAAACTCCTCTGATAATCAACTAATCATGAAGTATCAGTCAAAGCGTAAACTTTGTCATTTAGCTGAAGGGTTAATTTTAGGGGCAGCGAATCATTTTAATCAGTCCATATCGATTGATCACCCAATATGCATGCATGATGGCAGTGATCATTGTCGGCTTGAAATCAACATACAGCCTTGATTTTGCGGCTTAAATGGAATTGTCGTTATGGCTGCTGAAGATAAATACCAACGGGCTTACGAAAGAGAGCGCAAAGCGCGTCAATTAGCTGAAAGCATATTGAATGAAAAAACAAGGGAGGTTTATGACAACCTTGTCCATATTCAAAGTCAAAATAAAGCCTTAGAGCTGTTAATAGAAGTTACAAATTTTAGTAAAGAAGACTTATCATTTAGTGCAAGCTTATTTAAATATTTGGTCGTGGTTGCGAAGTTACTTGAGTCGCCTTATGGGTTAGTTTATTTAAAATCAGAGGATGATGAAGGGCTATATACATCAGATATTACTTATCCTGATGATGATTCATTTCCTAAAAACTTAAAAGTTTTAGTTGATGAGTCGCAATATTTTTCCGGTAAAAGTATCCCTGGTCAGGTGCTTAAAACAAAACAGATGTTTTTATGGCGGTTAGGTGATAATGATAATATCGCGCCACAAAGAATTGATATTTTTAAAGCGTTAAATCTAGCTGGCTCAGTTTCTGTACCGATTATCCGCTTTGATCAAGTTGTAGCGGTTGTTGAACTAGGCGTTAAAAAGTTTGATATTATTGATGATTTTATTTTTGATAAAATACAAGCTTCAGCTACTCAACTAGGTATTACCTTAGAAAGGCGAAAGCAACAAAAAGCATTAACCAAAAATTATTTAGAATTAAAGAAAACACATGATGAATTAAAAACAGCGCAACAACAATTAGTTCAATCAGAAAAAATGTCATCACTGGGTCAAATAGCTGCTGGCATTGCACATGAAATTAATAATCCGATAGGTTTTGTCACTAGTAACCTTGAAACCTTAAAAGAATACATTGATGTTTTTGTTCAGATATTGATGAGTTACAATAAAATGGATGCCTTTTCTGGTGGGAAAAAATTAGATGAAATGAATAATCTGCTTGAGGAAATTCGCCAATTAAAAAAATCTGAAGATTTTGATTTTATGCTTGAAGACCTTAAACAAATATTGGCAGATTCATCAGAAGGCTTATCAAGAGTTAGGGATATCGTGGCTAACTTAAAAACCTTTGCTCATGCAGATGATGGTGTATTAGAAGAGCATGATATCAACGAGTGCTTAAAAAATAGTATTAAAGTAGTTTGGAATGAGTTGAAATACACGATTACCTTACATGAAGAGTTTAACGAAATTCCCCATCTTATTTGTAATATTAGTGAACTCAGCCAAGTATTTATGAATATGTTGATCAATGCAAAAGATGCCTGCGGTGAACAAGGTGAAATGACCGTGAGTACTCAACTCATCGATGGGTTTATCGAAATTCGTTTTGCAGATAATGGCGAGGGCATTCCTCAAGATAAATTAAAAAAGATTTTTGATCCTTTCTTCACCACTAAACCGGTTGGTAAAGGTACCGGGTTAGGGCTATCAATTTCCTATGGTATTATTGAAAGTCACGGTGGCGGAATTGATGTGGAAACTGAAGAAGGCAAAGGAACGTGTTTTATTATTAAGCTGCCGGTTAAAAGAGAAGAAAGTTAATAGGCTTGTGGTTTATAAAGAAATATCAATCTAACAAGCTCATATACGCTTAGATAGTCCCCCACACAAAGCGGTTATTAACAGCAAAGCTACATACCCACCTTTTTCATAGTCCTCAGCTTGTAATCCTTTATTCCATCACCATATAACTTTTAGCGCTTTGTTGAGTCTATAAATCGAGGCATCTTGCCGGTAGTTTTACTTTCGTCAAAAGGGTACAATCCTTCGGTTAAGATGGAATTAGGTTAAATAGCTTAAAGATGCAGGGATGATTTTCACATAAGCATCTGTTTTTTATAAAGAAATGACTAATTATTGTAAGGTTTGGATTTCATGTTTGGGAATGTATTAGCCAAAGTTTTTGGTAGTCGTAATCAACGAGTTGTTAAGCAGCTGAGTAAACGCATTGCGCGTATTAATGGATTAGAAGCTGAGATTGAAAAGCTTAGTGATGATGAATTAAAGCAGTCTACTGAAAAATTTAAAAAGCGATTAGCGGAAGGTGAAACCCTCGATGGCTTGCTCGAAGAAGCCTTTGCGGTGGTTAGAGAGGTCGGTAAACGCCAGTTGAATATGCGCCATTTTGATGTGCAATTAGTTGGTGGCATGGTATTGCATCAGGGCAAGGTTGCTGAAATGCGTACAGGTGAAGGTAAAACGTTGGTGGCGACCTTAGCGGCCTATCTTAATGCATTGAGCGGCAAAGGCGTACATATCATTACAGTTAATGATTACCTAGCACAACGTGACTCTGATTGGATGTCACCACTTTACAATGCTTTGGGCCTAACGGTTGGCGTTGTTTTGTCAGGGCAAGACAGTGAAACTAAGCGAGAAGCTTATGGCTGTGATATTACTTTTGGCACAAATAACGAATATGGCTTTGACTACCTTCGGGATAATATGGCTTTTTCCAGTGAAGATAAAGTACAAGGTGAGTTGCACTATGCCATCATTGATGAAGTTGATTCGATTTTAATTGATGAAGCAAGAACCCCTTTAATTATTTCTGGTGCCGTTGAAGATAGCTCTGAACTTTATCGAAAAATAAATCAACTTATTCCTAAATTAACACCACAGACTGATGAAGAAGATCAACAAAGTGGTGATTACTCAATTGATGAAAAAAGTAGACAGGTTCACTTAAGTGAAAAAGGACAAGAGCACGTTGAAGAGCTGTTAATGGGTGCAGGGCTATTGTCGGATCAAGCATCACTTTATAGTGCGGGAGCGATTTCTTTATTACATCATATTAATGCTGGATTACGAGCTCATTTATTATTTAAGCGAGATGTCGATTATATTGTTAAAGATGATGAAGTGATTATTGTTGATGAGCATACAGGTCGAACCATGTCTGGACGTCGTTGGTCTGATGGCTTGCATCAAGCAATAGAAGCTAAAGAGTTAGTGAATATTCAAAATGAGAATCAGACGCTAGCATCTATTACTTTCCAAAATTTATTCCGACTGTATGGCAAGCTTTCAGGTATGACAGGGACAGCTGATACAGAGGCATTTGAGCTTAACCAGATTTATGGCTTAGAAGTTATTGTTATTCCAACTAATAAATCCATGTTGCGAGAAGATTTAGGTGATTTGATTTTCTTAACCAAACAAGAAAAATATCAAGCTATTATTGAAGAGATTGAAGGTTGCCGTGAACGTGGTCAGCCAGTGTTAGTTGGTACAGCATCGATTGAATCATCAGAAATATTATCAGGTGTTTTAAAAGAGAAAAAAATACAACATCAAGTTTTAAATGCTAAATTTCACTCAAAAGAAGCTGATATTATCGCCCAAGCAGGACGACCTGGTGCCGTAACTATTGCAACTAATATGGCTGGTCGTGGTACAGATATTGTATTAGGTGGTAGTTTGCAGGTAGATCTTGAGCAATTAAAAGAGCCCACACAAATTCAAACTGATCAAGCTAACCAAGACTGGCAAGTCCGTCATGATGCCGTATTAGAAGCGGGTGGTTTAGCCATTATTGGTACGGAAAGACATGAATCACGACGAATTGATAATCAATTGCGGGGTCGTTCAGGTCGACAAGGTGATCCGGGGCGCAGTCGTTTCTATTTATCGTTAGAAGATGACTTAATGAGAATTTTTGCTTCTGATCGAATGGCTAATATGATGCAAAAGATGGGTTGGGAAGAAGGCGAAGCGATTGAGCATAAATGGGTTTCTCGGGCAATTGAAAACGCTCAACGTAAAGTTGAAACTCGTAACTTTGATATTCGTAAAAACCTATTAGAATACGATGATGTCGCTAATGAACAACGTAAAGTTATTTATGAACAGCGTGCTGATTTAATGTCACAAGATGATATTTCAGAAACTATTCAATCTTTACGTTATGACGTTACTGAACGTGTTTTTCATCAATATATACCACCTCAAAGCATTGAAGATATGTGGAATGTTGATGGTTTAGAAGATCGTTTAAAAAGCGATTTCAATATGGAGTTACCGATTAAAAAATGGCTCGAGTCTGATGATAATTTACATCAAGAAAATCTACAGCAAAAGGTTCATGAGTCTTTAGTTGCGGCTTATGATGAAAAAATTGAAGCGCTAGAGCCGGATGTTATTAGGAATATTGAAAAGCAAGTGATGCTTCAAAATTTAGATAGTCATTGGAAAGAGCACCTTGCTGGTATGGATCATTTGCGCCAAGGGATCCATTTACGTAGCTATGCGCAAAAAAATCCCAAGCAAGAATATAAACGCGAAGCTTTTCAGCTATTTGCTGAAATGTTAGAAAACGTCAAATTTGATGTGGTTTCACTATTATCTAAAGTTCAATTTAGAAGCGAACAAGATGCTGAGCAAATTGAAGAACAAAGGCGTCGTCAAGCAGCAGCTCATAGCGTTACTTATCAACATGAACAAAGTTCGGCGATGAGTAATACCAAAGAGGAAGATCAACCGCAAGAAAAACCACAAACTTTTGTTAGAGAGGGTGAAAAAGTCGGGCGTAATTCTCCTTGTCCTTGTGGTTCGGGTAAAAAATATAAACAGTGTCACGGTAAACTGACTTAATTCAAACCACCCAAAGTAAGTCTATATTGATGGATATTATTAAGGTTGTTGCTGGCATTATTATTAAGGATGGACAAGCTTTAATTGCTAAGCGTCCTATTGATAAACACAAAGGTGGTTATTGGGAATTTCCTGGTGGAAAAATAGAAGCTCAAGAATCACCTCAAATAGCATTGGCGAGAGAATTAACAGAAGAGCTTAATATTCAAGTTAAGCAGTCTGATTTTTTTTCTCAAGTTGAGTTCCACTATCCAGAAAAAACTGTTTTATTAGATTTCTTTCTTGTCACTGAATTTGATGGTGAGCCTAAAGGGCTTGAAGGCCAACAAATTTGCTGGGTGCCAACAAAAGACTTAAGTAATTATCAATTTCCTGAGGCTAATCAAAAAATTGTTGAGCGACTTAAAGCCTACAAAGGTTAGAAGCTTAAATAATCGTTAATCTATATCGTGGTTATTTTTCGTTCAGTTATTATTGACAATCGGTCTAAAAAACTTGATAAATGCCATATACTTTAGATAGCTATTACTATAGTTTGTTATAGCTTACTTCTCTTTTCTCGTAGTCTTTATTGATAAAGGGCAGGATTGGAGTTTAAGTAGTTCATTCAATTTTGTCAGATGTATAAATAATAAAGAGGTCTCCTATGTTCAATATAAAAAAAATACTACTTCGAGTTTATAGTTTATGGTGTTTAAGTTTTATCATGACAATTGTTGCATGTGGCGGTGGTAGCGATGACGACAGTAA
The DNA here is from genome assembly GCA_964411875.1 of uncultured Kangiellaceae bacterium. Taxonomy (GTDB): domain Bacteria; phylum Pseudomonadota; class Gammaproteobacteria; order Enterobacterales; family Kangiellaceae; genus Aliikangiella. The sequence goes on along the minus strand of CAYPMT010000035.1, from coordinate 1,293 downwards.
TAATGATGATGGCGATGATACAGAAATAAAGATAGGTATTTTTGTGGATAGTCCCGTTATTAATATTGGTTACCGTACAGCGACACGAGAAGGTATGACAAATTCACTCGGTGAGTTTGAATATATAGATGGAGAAAGTGTAACCTTTTTTATTGGGGATTTAGTCTTTCCAGAAACACTTGCCGGTGAAGTTGTAACACCACTAGAAATTGCAGGCACAACATCAGTTACGGATAACGAAGTCATTAATATATTACGCTTATTACAATCGATTGATTCAGATGATAACCCTGACAATGGTATAGATATTTCTTCAGACTTAGTTACCGTTGCTATTCAGGTCGATTTCTCATTATCTACAGATGATTTTGCTAATTCAAATGCTGTAGCAGACTTATTATCTGGGGTGGGTGATAATGAGTTAGTTAGTATTGAAAATGCGGTGGCACACTTTCAAGATGAATTAACTGAGCTTCCGCTTGTTGAAGATGAAGCTATAGCTATACCGGTTAAAGCGATTACTATTGATGGTAATGATGATGATTGGGCTGGAGTCCGTCCAATATCACTCGATGACTCCGATGACCAAGATGGTAATTCAGCTACTGATATTATAAAAGTGGCAATTGCCGATAGTGGCGATGATATTGCTATTTTGTATCAAACTGAAGGTGATATTACATTACCACATACTTCTTCACAGGCTTTTTCACACTATGAGGTAGGGTTTCACTTCTTTAGTAATAGTGATTGTGATGGTGACGATAATGGTTTTTTTATTGTTAATAATTTCACATCCTTTGAAGGTGAAAATTTTCATAGAATAGAATATTACTTTGATGAAACAATAGAACATGTCATTACAAATACAGCATTTTCAGGCAATACATTGGAAACTAGTTTTAGTAAACAAGCGTTACCTCAAGACAAAGGAAATTATGTGGAAATTAATCCTTACTCACAATCTTTTGATAGTGGTAATCAGAGTACAGAGCATGATTCTGCACAAACCAGTGTTTGTATACAGATTTTAGGTAACGATAACTCTCTTTCTACTAATGGGTCTGAGTTCACTTATAGGTAACAGAACAGGTACTCTAAATATTGAGGTGTCGTTGGCTTTCTGTAGTCAACGGCATATTGGCTGTTTTCGATAGTTATAACACAATATATTCAAAGTGTTTTTTTATTTAGATTATAAATTTATCTCTCATCAATCTAACAATTTATTCGATCGCTTCATTTCCTGCTGGGCTTAAACCAACAGTTTTAGTAGAATAGCTGCCTTTAATA
>CAYPMT010000034.1:0-19476 GCA_964411875.1 uncultured Kangiellaceae bacterium | reverse complement strand
AACTGGTTGGGTTACTTTAACCAATAAAAGTGGTACGGCTTATAAAAATGCCAAGCTGCAGTTAGTCGCCGGTGATGTAAATAGAGTGCAAGATGCAGCAGTTGCTTTAGGTCGAGGGCGAATGCGAATGGAAAAATCTGCCTTATATGAAGAAACTAGTCAGCAAGCGCTTTTTGAATATCACTTATATAGCTTAGGCCGAAAGACAACGCTATTAGATAATCAGACCAAACAGGTTTCTTTATTAACGGCTCAATCAATTCCTGTCACTAAACAATTTGTTTTGCAGGGGCAGAATAATTATTACTTGAATAATTATGGTAAGACGGAAGAAAAAATTAAAGTGAGTGTGCAGGTCAATTTTGAGAATAATGAAAAATCAAATTTAGGCATGCCATTACCTAAAGGTATTATGCGAGTTTATAAGAAAGACGAGCAGGGTAATGCTCAGTTTGTCGGAGAAGATAGGGTTGACCATACACCCAAAAATGAAAATATTAGTCTTAAATTAGGTAATGCCTTTGATATTACTGCAACAAGAAAGCAAACTGACTTTAAACGCATAAAGGCAAGCTCACCGCATAATTATTCCTATGAAACTGAATTTGAAACTGAACTGAAAAATGCTAAATCAGAAGCGGTTACGGTTGTTGTTCGAGAGTCTATTCCTGGTGATTGGAAAATAATAGAAAGCTCCCATAAGTATCAAAAAGCTTCTGCTAGTGTTGTTGAGTGGAAAATTAAAATTCCGGCTGAGGGTAAGGTTACTCTAAATTATCGAACTAATGTAAAGTATTAGCATGTTAAGTTTAAAGCAAATCAAAATAGTTGTTTTATCTTTAATTTAAACTTATCAGGTAGACTTGCTAATCAATGTTATTTTAAATGATTCTCTTGACAAGTGTCCGTCTACTCCATAGAATTCACGCTCTGTTTGGGGCCTTAGCTCAGCTGGGAGAGCGCAACACTGGCAGTGTTGAGGTCAGCGGTTCGATCCCGCTAGGCTCCACCATTTTATCTTACCGTCAAACTTTATCTTAGCGTAAAAAATTATCTAATTAATAGTCAGCTAATAGTAGTCAGTTAACCAAATGGATTAGTTTGGTATTTCTTCTCTATTAAGTTTTTGGCAGAAAGTTTTCTGCTAGCATACATCTCGCACTACCTCCACCAACACGCTCAATGGTTGATATAGGGCATGCAATAATTTTTCCATAGGATTTTAAACTATCGATTTGTGTTGGGCTAAAACCTCTATAGGCTGATTCAGACATTACAATACAAAGTTCACCTTGCGCATTTTTGAGTTGAAGGATATTCGCACAAAAAGATTGTTCAGCTTGTTCTAGACTAATATCGATGATTGTTTTGTTGGATTGTTTTAATGAATCAAGAAGGGTTTCTCTTTGTTCTTTTTGATGAATTGATTGCAAACAAATAACGGCAAAGTTTTCACCAAGGCTTATCATGACATTGGTATGATAAAAGGGACTACCAAAACTACTTTGGGTCATAAAACTAATAGACTTAAAATTGTTTGCCTGACAGAACTTATTAAACAAGTTTAAGTCACAGCGTTTAGAGATAGCTGCATATGCAATACGATGCTTGTGAACAAATATAATACTTCCAGTTCCCTCTAAAGCTTTTGATCCCCTTTGATAGTAACAATGTCTTTCACCTTATATTGATTGAACGCTAAAGTTTTTTTAAGTGATTCTGGTCGAACTTCTGCTTGTCGGTTTAATGTTTTCATCGGGTAAAGCGTTATCCTTCCATCAGCATGGGTTGAAAACCAATTGTTAGGAAATACGGCATCGGGCATTTCAGGATCAGAAGAGGTTTTATTTAAAACTAATACTTCAATATGCTGATCACGTAATAAATTAACCATTTCATTGAACTCGCATAATACTTGCTCTTTAAGATCAGCAGGGTTCATATCTGTCTTTTTCTGAAAATCATTATCTTCGCCAGTCTGCTCATTAAAGGCAAAGTCATCAGGTGGCACCATAATAACTGAATGAGTCGTATGGATGGAATTAACTGATTGAATCATAAAAATAATCAAATAGAAAAATGTGGGGTGATTATATTTAAGACAAATTGCTTCTTCAATCATTAGAGATACAAGCTAAACTTACTTAACAACTTATGCTGACGTTAGTTGTTATTTGGTTTATAATTTAGTCCCTTAACTGATTGATTTGAAAGAAGTTAGGTTTTCGTAAGGTTAAATATCAAAGCTTAGTATTCCATCTCATACTAAAAGTCACTATAGTTATCCATAATAGTTACAATGACCAGAATATAGTTTGGAGAGAAAACGAGTGAACTCGATTAAAAAAGCCGATTTTATTGATAGCGTTGAAAGTGCACTTCAATATATTTCTTATTATCACCCTAAAGATTTTATCGACTCATTGCATCAAGCCTATTTAAAAGAAGAAAATCCTGCCGCTAAGGATGCCATGGCACAAATATTAATTAATTCGAGGCTTTGTGCTGAAGGCAAGCGACCAATTTGTCAAGATACTGGGATTGTTACAGTATTTGTTAAAATTGGTATGCAGGTTCAATGGGAGTCAGATTTAATTGTACAAGAAATGGTTGATGAAGGTGTCAGGCGTGCTTATCAAAATCAAGATAATCCATTAAGGGCATCAATTGTTAAAAATCCTGTTGGCCCTAGAGTGAACACTAAAGATAACACGCCCGCTGTTGTTCATATAGAAATGGTGCCTGGAAATAAAGTTGATGTAACAGTTGCAGCTAAAGGCGGCGGCTCAGAAAACAAATCAAAATTTGTGATGTTAAATCCTAATGATTCCGTTGTTGACTGGGTACTAAAAACAGTTCCAACTATGGGGGCTGGCTGGTGTCCGCCAGGCATGTTAGGTTTAGGTATTGGTGGAACTGCAGAAAAAGCTATGGTAATGGCAAAAGAGTCTTTGATGGATCCTGTGGATATTCACGAGCTTCAACAAAAAGGCGCTGAAACGCCTGTTGAAAAATTGCGTTTAGAGCTTTATGAAAAAGTCAACCAACTGGGTATTGGCGCACAAGGTCTTGGTGGTTTAACCACAGTTCTCGATATTAAAATTAATGATTGCCCAACCCATGCGGCTTCATTGCCAGTTGCTATGATCCCTAACTGCGCAGCTACGCGTCATGCGCATTTCGTGTTAGACGGAAGCGGGCCTAGCTTTGTTGAAGCGCCAAGTTTAAATGACTGGCCGAAGATTGCTCAAGAAGCTAATGATAATGTCAAACAAGTTAATTTGGATACATTAACCCAAAATGAAATAGAAACTTGGCAGCCAGGTGATACCGTGTTGCTTTCTGGAAAACTTTTAACAGGGCGCGATGCGGCACATAAAAAGATTAAAGACTTGCTCGACAAAGGTGAAGATTTGCCTGTTGATTTTGAAGGACGGTTTATTTATTACGTGGGTCCCGTTGATCCCGTGAGGGATGAAGTCGTGGGTCCAGCAGGTCCAACAACTTCAACACGAATGGATAAGTATTCTGAGATGATGCTTAACTCTAAATCAGAAGGCGGATTGGGTTTAATGGGTATGGTTGGTAAAGCTGAAAGAGGTGATGCTGCTTTGTCTGTCATTAAGAAAAATAAATCAGTTTATTTAATGGCTGTCGGTGGAGCTGCTTATTTAGTGTCTAAAGCTATTAAACAATCACATGTGGTTGCTTTTGAAGAACTAGGTATGGAAGCTATTTATGAGTTTGAAGTAAAAGACATGCCTGTCACTGTAGCAGTTGATACTCATGGTGACTCAGTACATAAAACAGGCCCAGCTATTTGGAAAGTAAAAATAGCAGAGGCCTAATTGCTACCCAATACCAATTTTTAATTGGGCAATGGGTATTAAGGAGATAGGGGCGCGAAGGAAAGCTTAATACTTAGGGAATTTAATTTAGGCTAGCTTTTATTTAAACTAATAAAAGTTAAAACAACTAGAGAAATTAAAATGAGTAATTATTCGACCCCGGGTGAAAAATTTCGCCATGCAGTCAAGGAAAATAAACCTCTGCAATTAGTTGGAACCATTAATGCTTTAACTGCACACATGGCAAAAAAAGCAGGACACCAAGCGATTTATTTAGCTGGTAGTGGTGTTGCTGCTAATTCATTGGGTTTACCCGATTTAGGTATTAGTACAATTGATGATGTCTTGATTGATGTTAGGCGAATTACTGATGTGTGTGATTTACCTTTAATGGTTGATGCTGATACAGGGTTTGGTGGGGCATTTAATATCGCGCGTACGATTCGTTCATTAATTAAGTTTGGTGCTGCAGGCTGTCATATTGAAGATCAAGTGGCAACTAAACGCTGTGGTCATCGTCCTGGGAAAGAGATTGTTAGTCAAACCGAAATGGTTGATAGAATCAAAATGGCTGTTGATGCCAGGACTGATGATAGCTTTGTCATTATGGCGCGTACCGATGCATTAGCGGTTGAAGGTTTTGATGCAGCAGTTGATCGTATGCATGCTTGTGTTGAAGCTGGTGCTGATATGATCTTTCCCGAAGCTTTTACTAAACTTGAACAATATAAAAAATTAAGCGAATCGGTTGATGTTCCTTTCTTGGCTAATATCACTGAGTTTGGTAAAACGCCTTTATTTACTACCCCAGAACTTGCTGAAGCCGGTGTCGATATTGTGCTTTATTGTTGTGGTGCTTATCGCATGATGAATAAAGGCGCTGAAACTTTTTATAAAACCCTCAGCGATGAAGGCCACCAGAAAAACTTAATCGATAAAATGCAAACTCGTGAAGAGTTATATGATTATTTAGGTTATCACGACTTTGAACAAAAGCTGGATCAATTGTTCTCTCAAAACAAAGAGAAATAAATCACAGGAAAAATAAATATGTCTAATTCAACTGAAAATAAATTACCTAAGCCTAAAAAGTCTGTGGCACTATCAGGTGTTGCCGCAGGCAATACTCAACTTTGTACGGTTGGTCGTACTGGAAATGATTTATCTTATCGCGGTTATGATATTTTAGAATTTGCCGAAAAAGCGGAATTTGAAGAGATTGCTCATTTATTAATTCATGGCCATTTACCCAATGCGGCAGAATTAAAACAATATAAACAAAAATTAAACTCAATGCGTGGCTTGCCGCTGGTTGTTCAAGATGTTCTTGCTGCATTACCCGCATCCGCACATCCTATGGATGTGTTACGAACAGGCTGCTCCGCGTTAGGTGTTGTATTACCTGAAAAAGAGCAACAATCACCTGCTGATGCGAAAGATCTTGCTGACCGTTTACTGGCCTCTTTTGGATCGATGTTACTTTATTGGTATCACTATAGCCATAACGGTAAATCAATTGATGTTGAAACCGATGATGATTCAATAGGCGAGCACTTTCTACATTTATTACATGGTGAAAAACCAAGAAAATCTTGGGTTAAAGCTATGCATGTTTCGCTTAATCTTTATGCCGAGCATGAATTTAATGCGTCTACTTTTACTAGTCGAGTGATTGCTGGAACGGGCTCTGATATTTATTCTGCAGTTAGTGGCGCAATTGGTGCATTACGTGGACCAAAACATGGTGGAGCTAATGAAGTTGCGCTTGATATTCAAAAACGTTACAACAATGCGGATGAAGCTGAGAATGATATTAAAGAGCGTATGGCTCGTAAAGAAATTATTATTGGTTTTGGACATCCCGTTTATACGGTTTCTGACCCGCGTAATGAAGTGATTAAACGCGTCGCAAAATCTTTATCACAAGAGCAAAGCGATATGAAGCTATTTGATGTTGCTGAGCGAATTGAGTCAGTCATGTGGGAAGAGAAAAAGATGTTTCCTAATCTCGACTGGTTTTCTGCTGTTTCTTATTATCGTATGGGAATTCCAACCGCAATGTTTACACCAATTTTTGTGATGTCACGAATTACTGGCTGGGCGGCTCATATTATGGAGCAACGTGTTGATGGCAAAATTATCCGTCCAAGCGCTAATTATAATGGTCCAGAAGATCGTGCTTGGGTTGAACTAGTCGAGCGAAAATAATTATTGACCAAATTTATCAATTTTAAAATATTAAATGACGAATAAACTAAATTACAAGTAACTTAAACCTGGAGTTTCAAATGAGTTCAAATGTAGAGTCAAATATTAAACCTGATTATGACCAGCCCATTCAGGATATTGCTGACTATGTTCTAAATTATGAAGTAGAAAATGAAAGTGTATTTGATATTGCACGTTATTGTTTAATGGATACGCTTGGTTGTGGATTATTAGCATTACGCTATCCAGAATGTACTAAACATCTTGGACCTATTGTTCCTGGTACGTTAGTAGCTAATGGAGCTAGAGTGCCTGGTACTCAATTTGAAATGGATCCGGTTAAAGCTGCATTTGATATTGGTTGTATCGTCCGCTGGTTAGATTTTAATGATACTTGGCTAGCGGCAGAATGGGGGCATCCGTCGGATAATCTTGGTGGAATTTTAGCGGTGGCTGATTATATTTCTCGTCAGTCTATTGCTGCTGGTTATGAACCTTTATTAATGCGAGATGTTTTAGATGCGATGATTCGAGCCCATGAAATTCAAGGTGTCATGGCATTAGAAAATAGTTTTAACCGTGTTGGTTTAGATCATGTTGTTTTAGTTAAGTTAGCTTCTACTGCCGTGGTTACTGAAATGATGGGCGGTGATCGTGAACAAATTATGGATGCCGTTTCGCAAGCTTTAGTTGATGGTCAAAGTCTAAGAACTTATCGCCATACACCTAATGCGGGCTCACGAAAATCTTGGGCTGCTGGTGATGCAACCAGTCGTGCTGTTCGTTTAGCTTTGATCACCATGAAAGGTGAAATGGGTTACCCAGGCGTACTGAGTGCAAAAACTTGGGGGTTTTATGACGTTCTGTTTGGTGGAAATGAATTTAAATTCCAACGTCCTTATGGTAGTTATGTAATGGATAATGTTTTATTCAAAATTTCTTTCCCTGCGGAGTTTCATGCGCAAACTGCGGTTGAATGTGCGGTTAAATTACATGAGCAAGTGGCGAGTCGTTTAGATGAAATTGATCGGGTTGAGTTAACTACACATGAATCAGCGATTCGAATTATTAGTAAAAAAGGTGAACTACATAATCCAGCTGATCGTGATCACTGCTTGCAGTATATGGTGGCTATTGGTTTGGTTTTTGGTGAGTTAGAAGCGGATCATTATGAAGCTAGTGTTGCTGCTGATCCAAGAATTGATGCACTTCGTGAAAAAATGCTAGTAGAAGAAGATAAACGTTATAGCGAAGAATATCATGATCCAGAAAAACGCAGTATTGCTAACGCTATGCAAGTTTTCTTTAAAGATGGAACAAGCACTGACAAAATAGAAATTGAATATCCTATTGGGCACAAGCGGCGAAGAGAAGAGGGCATTCCTGTCTTACAAGCCAAGTTTGAACGTAATGTTAGAACGCGTTTCCCGGCTAATCAATCTGATGAAATCGTGGCTATCTGTAATGATAAAAACTACTTTGAAGAAATGCCCGTTAATGAGTTTATGGATTTATTAGTAATCTAATTTTTTGGCTTTAAAAACTAATAGGTTCTAGTTTATGTTGACAAAAAAAACTGCTAACAATCCGATAGAAGTTGTTGAGTTATACTTCGATGCCTTTAATCGTAATGATTTAGAGGCGCTAGTTACTTTATTTACTCAAGAGGGTGTTGTAAAAGCGAGTTCGCAAAATTACGCCTCTCTTGAGCCTGCCGTATTTTATCAAAAAGTTTTTGAAATGACTGAAAGTAAAAGCGTCACTATTCATTCAATTGCGATTGATCGAGATAATGATAATTTTGTGATAGTCAATTTTGATTATGTTTGGTCACTTAATGATGGTAGTAAAAAACATTTCGTTCATGCCTTTGATCGTTTTGAAATTGATTTAAAAACTAATAAGATTACTTCTTTAGTGATTAATTTAGGGCCAAGTATTGTTTAAATGGCTAGAGTTTGGCTTAAATAAATCTTTATGAATGATTGTAGACGTTAGATGAGTTGATTATAAATCATCCAATCCCAGGTATTTTATGTTTTGAATATCGATAAAATGCCTGATTATGGTCTATAATTTGGCTATATTTAATCGATTTATCTCAATTTTTTCCAGTATTAATCTAATAGAGACTATAAACTGGGAACTCTTAAAAAAAACGAATTAAAAGCACTAGTTTGTAAGTCGATTAATAAAAAACTGACGATTCTAGGATAATTATTCATGAAACATACTATTTTTCCCGCTGCTGAGCACTATGAAATTCCTAGAGCGCTTTATGTCGCGGCATGGAAAGTTTGGTTTAAACGCTTTTCAGAACATGAAATATGGCGGGAAGGTACTATCTCAGCTAAATCTAATGACGATAAACTGCATGAGCTAATTGAACGTGATGAGTGCTTTTCATTAGAGGTGATTAATCGTTTGATGGTGCCATGGTCTTTTCGAGACACATCTCAAGTCAATAAAGCCTTTTTCTTAATGAATCGTGATGTTCTTAAAATGGTTAATAAAGAAGAAGGTCTAGTTCGATTAACTGATCAGGCGCTGGATTTTTGGGATGGCTTAACTTATTTAGAGCAAGATTTATTTACCAGCTATGCTGAAGCTAGAATTCAAGCTGATATTGAAACTCCTAGCCATGTCACTGTTGTGATTGATGATGCTGGTCTAGATTTGATTGGTGAAGATATTTACCCGCCTTTTATACCAACAAAGGATGCTAGTGACGCAGAATTTGCACGTGCGATGGTTGCATGGATTGATGAAGACCCCTTTACGCCTATGTACCAACGTTTGCCGGTTGGTGAGGCCGTTAGTAGCTGGCATGACCGATTACATGCCTTCTTTTGGCCTAAGCCTCGTAATAGTTTAATGCAAGTTTCTCATTCCTGTGACCCCTTACTTTACAGAGGCCAACTATTAGCTGAATCAATAAAGAATAATAATCAATGGAATGCTGAAGAAAAAGTTATCGCGGTAAAAACCGCTGAAGAGGTTTTTCTGCAAGCAGGCGTACCTCAAAGAGATGTTACTTGGGAAAATGTTTATCAGGTCATTTTATCTGCGCTTAATAATGATGAAAACTCAACAGCAAAAATGAATAGTGGTTGGAGTTTATTAGCTTCTTTTGCAACAAGCTGGTTAAATGAAGAGGCAGATCAAGTACCTTTGGTTTACTGGAATAGCCGTATAGCGACTTCTGTTGTATCACGTCTTGATTTTCTTTTAGTTGAAGCGGGTTATGAAAACTTAGAAAATCGTTTTGAGAGTTTAGGAACTATTCCTGGTATTGGAGGCACTCGTCCACGCGAATTAAGCCTGCAGTGGCCTGATGGTTACCGTAGCTGGAAAAGTGTGATTGCCGCTAGCCGCTTTATTAATTTGATGGTTGACTGTTTAAATAATGAAAAAAATTCTGATGGCAGTTTGAAATATCAAAGAATGCCGGTTGCTTTAGGTGGAGATAGACCTTGGTCCGCTCAAGGCGTCCAATTAGTTTTATTCTCGGATGGTTATTAGTTATTCTGAGTTAGCTTAGTTGGTTTAGTTAGCTAGAGCTCTTCTATTTTTCAGCCTGAGTAAATTTATTGCAGCTTTTTTATGTCTTGTTAAAATAGCGGTCTGACTTTACTAAGGCTTTTCTATTTTATGACATCTATTGGTCCAGTGATGCTGGATATCAATTCTTATGAATTGACTCAAGCAGAGCAGCAACTCATTGCACACCCTCAAGTAGGCGGTGTGATTTTATTTAGCCGTAACTTTCAATCGGCTAAACAAGTTTTTGAGTTAACTCAGAATATCAAAAAGATCAATGCTAATTGCTTAATTGCTGTTGATCAAGAGGGAGGACGAGTTCAACGCTTTACTAAAGGCTTTTCTAAATTGCCGGCTTTAGGCTTGTTAGGAGAACTTTTTCAAAGGAACCAACAACAAGCCATGCACTTTTCAGCAGAGCTTGGCGAGCTGATGGCTTTAGAAGTTCAATCAGTGGGGTGTGACTTGAGTTTTGCGCCAGTGTTAGACTTGGGTGGACCAGTCAGTCAGGTAATTGGTGATAGAGCTTTCTCGCTAGATCCCGATCAAATTATTCCTTTGGCCGCTGCTTATATTGAAGGTATGCAAAAGGCGGGCATGGCCGCAACTGGCAAACACTTCCCAGGGCATGGTTCAGTAGAAGCTGACTCACATATTGAGATACCGATTGATGAAAGAGAATTAAAAGCAATAAAAAACAAAGACTTATTGGTTTTTTCTGATCTTATTTCTAACTTAAATGCAATGATGCCTGCTCATGTTGTCTATTCTCAAGTTGACTCTCAACCAGCCGGTTTTTCTAAAATATGGCTACAAAGTATCTTAAGACAGGAGCTTGGTTTTAACGGTGTTATCTTTTCAGATGATTTGTCGATGAAAGGGGCAGAAGTCGCCGGCGATTTTTGTAGTAGGGCACAACAAGCTCTAGAGGCAGGCTGTGATATGATTTTAGTTTGCAATAATCCCGATGCCGCTAATCAGGTGGTTGAATATTTAGAACAAACCAGGGTTGCAATTGATTTGGCCTCGCAAAAACGTTTATCAAGGTTGTTTATGTCGTCAAAACCGATAGGGTTAGCTCAATTAAAACAAACGGAACACTGGCAATATTTATCGGCAAGTTTAGATGTGTTTAATCAGCAGTTTTAGTTTAATCAGGAGTTAGAGTGGATTTTTCAAAATTATCAATTTGGTTTAGTGAAAATTTAGGTGACTGGCAATTTATCGCGAGTATTTTTATTGTTGTTTTTTGTACCTTATTAATTAACTTTATTTGGAAACGACTTCAAATAAAATTACATGCTCAATTGAAAAAAACCAAAAACACATGGGATGATGCTTTTTTTATTGCTGCAGCTAAACCAATTTCAGTCATTATTTGGTTAATTGGTCTTTGGGTTATTGTTCATTTTATCTTTAAGATCAAAATAGAGCCGGTTTACCAAGATATTGCGTTGGTTGTTATAGGTAGTTGGTTTTTGATACGTTTAATTCGTGAAATAGAAAATAATCTATTTGATAGCAACAAGACTAAATCTGACGATGAAAAAATTGATCCATCGACTATTGAAGCCATTAGCAAACTCACTCGTGTTTCTGTCATTATCACAAGTGTTTTAGTTGTTTTGCAAACTATGGGTGTCAGTATTGGTGCTGTGTTAGCTTTTGGTGGGATTGGTGGAATTGCCGTTGGTTTTGCTGCTAAAGATTTACTTGCTAACTTTTTTGGTGGACTCATTATTTATTTAGATCGGCCTTTTTCTATTGGTGATTGGATCCGTTCAGCGGATCGTGAAATAGAGGGAACTGTTGAATATATCGGTTGGCGACAGACGCGTATTCGTACTTTTGATAAGCGACCACTTTATGTCCCCAATGCAATTTTTAATAATATTACAGTTGAAAATCCGTCACGTATGCAAAATAGACGAATTTATGAAACCATTGGTATTCGTTATGACGATATCAATGTTATGCAGCCAGTTGTTGAGCAAGTTGAGTCGATGCTACGAAACCACCAAGCTATTGATAGCCAACAAACTCTGATGGTAAATTTTAATGCTTTCTCAGCTTCGTCAATTGATTTTTTTGTTTACACTTTTACCAAAACGACAAACTGGATTGAATTCCATCAAATCAAACAAGAAATACTGTTAAAAATTTCAGCGATTATTCAAGCCAATGGAGCCGATATTGCTTACCCAACACAACGTTTGCAGTTGGAAAATATTGAGCAACAAACTCAACCTGAGCCATAAGCAAAAACATAAGAACGATTTTTCTATTTGACTTATAAATAAAAATCAAGAGAGTAATGATGAAAATATTACAAAAATTAATCTTACTACCTCTCTTGAGTTGTATAATAAGCTGTAATTATAATAAAAAATCTGAGTATAATTTTTGTGTAGTTCTAGACAAAAGTATTTCTAAAAGCGAGTTAAACACTTTCTTTGAAAAGCTTTCTACTAGATATAAGCTTATTAAAAAAGATGACTCACATCCTATTTATACTATTTATAGAGATAGTGAACTTAAATCAAAATTGTTTGTAATGACTGACTTTTCAGATTTAGGTACAATAGTTTCTTTTTTCAGCAATACCCAAACTAATGTAGCTTTAGATATAGAAAAAGCTATCTATAAAAATTTTGATCAGGCATTAGGTATTGTTACTTGTAAAGAAAAAGAAGGGCTAAATAGAGTGGAAATATGGGAGTAAGGCTAGTGCATAGGTTGAATTACGAAGCGCTTCTAAACTGATTTAAAATTAATTTCAATGCAAGTCATACAATAACCGATCACACTAAAGCTCTAGATTAAACGCGGTAAGTTGGGTAGGTTGGCGATGAGCTTTGCGAATCCTAAAAGAAATTGTTGTATTGTGTTTTTTTGAATTGTTAGGGTTTTCACCCCAACCTACGAGACTGGATCCCGTGTCAAGCACGGGATGACAATTGCTAACTTGTATGAATAACTGAATGAATAACTTTGTTATGTTCAAAGTAAATCGTGAAATTAGCATATATCCAGCGAGTAATGGGTGGCTCGCCAATAGCAGCAATCCGCTCAATTGGTTGACCAAACTCTACTTCAGTTTGCTGCATACTTTGGCCATGTCTAGGTAAATCAACAGCTTGTCCCTGTTGACCAACTGGAACGCTTAATGTGTCGGCAATTACAAGGCTCGAAAAGTTTAACAAACAAGCGACTAGAGTAATTTTTGAGCAACTTACTATTTTTGAACAAAAAGAAGTGTTTTGTAAACTTTTCATAATGCTATCTCCGAACAAGGATTACTTTAATATACTAGTCTAAGCTTCTGATTTAAAGCATTTTCTTGTTTTTTTAGAACTAGTTATCAGATTATTCCTGATCTTCTGGCTGATCACGTAGCTGCTTTGATTGAATAGCAAATATATGCTTAATAATTGCTTCTCTATCATTTTCAGAAAGTTTGACAAAGGTTAGCGCGACTTCGTAAAGATCTGCTTCCTTAAAAGGAACACAGTAAACAACTCGAGCACAGGCTTCTACCCCTAAACATTCAGGAATTAGAACAATATCTAGCTTGATTAATTGATCGATAGGGTAATTTTGAGTTGACTTAAAGCGTAAGCCTCCGCCACTAATATCCGCCTCTGTTAGGCTTTGTTGGTCTCTATTCAGTGATTGAATAGCAAATTGAGTTAACAAATCAACACGTTTGTTTAAATTAACCAAACAATCGCCTAATTGGCTTTGTTTGTCCGTGAGCGAACTTAGATAAGACTCGCTCTCAACCGTTAACTGGTTTAATTGTTGTAGCAAGCCGACTTGTGATGTTGTAGAGTCATTGAGGCTCTCTTGTTCAGAGACTTCTTCCAAGGAGTCAATTGACTGGTGATTAAGAATAATCCAATTTTTAATGCGAAAATACTCTCGTCTTTCGTCATCATTTTGCATTGATTAACCCTATTAATTATTGGTTTACTTACTTATATAGCATAGCTGACTTAAAAGCCTTAGCCTAGAAATTTTTGCTTGAATACTATGCAGAGCTTTCGTCTTGTCAGTGAGGTTGTTAGAATGGCTCGTTTAATTCTAAATATATAGTTAGTAGGTAACTGGCTATAACAGCTAGTTTGAGTAATTTTATGAAAAAATCCATCGCATTTATGGTAGGCCTACGTTATACCAGTGCAAAAAAAAGTAACCAATTTGTCTCATTTATTGCTCTAGCGAGCATGATTGGTATTGCTCTTGGCACTATTGTTCTAATTACGGTTATGTCAGTCATGAATGGTTTTCAGTCAGAGCTGCAAAACCGGATTCTCGGTATGGTGCCTCATATTGTTGTTGGCGAGAGGGCTGACGGCATGCAAAACTGGCAACAAGTTGAAGAAAATGTCATTACAAATAAAGAGGTGGTTGCTGCAGCGCCTTTTATTGATTCTCAGAGTATGTTTAAAGGCAGAGGCTCTACAGCTTTTGGTTTAGTTCAAGGCGTTTTGCCGGCAAAAGAAAAACAAGTTTCAATTATTGATCAGCACTTTGTTTTTGGTTCTTTGGATAATTTAAAAGCTAAGGAGTACGGTATTATTTTAGGGGTTAATTTGGCCGCTAAACTGGGTGTTTCTTTGGGTGATAAAGTGACAGTATTAATTGCCGATGGAGCTACTATATCACCAGCGGGCTTTGCTCCTCGACAAAAGCGCTTTACTGTGGTTGGAGCATTTGAGGTTCGTTCCGAAGCTGATAGCATGATTGCCATGATTCATATCGAAGACGCAGCTACTTTAACTCGTAAAAAAGGCAAAGTTTCTGGTTTAAGAATTACTGTTAAAGATGTTATTAATGCACCCTGGACAGCAATTGAATTAAGAAATAACTTAAATGATAACTATTATACAACCAATTGGAATCGAACTCATGGGACGTTGTTTAAAGCAGTAAAAATGGAAAAAACGATGTTAGGTGTTTTATTAACTTTAATTATTGCAGTAGCAGCATTTAATATAATTACAACCTTAGTAATGGTTGTTAATGACAAACAGTCTGATATTGCTATTTTAAGAACACTCGGTGCAAGCCCTGCAACTATTATGAAAATTTTTATTGTTCAGGGTAGTCTCAATGGTGTAATTGGAACAATTGTTGGTGTAATTTGCGGCGTTGCTTTAGCACTTAACTTGCCTGAAGTGGTTGCTTTTATTGAATCTGTTTTCGGCGTTAATGTCATACCTGGCGATGTCTATTTTATTGGCTTTTTGCCCTCAGAGTTACATTGGCAAGATGTTTTTGTCATTACAGGTGTTGCGCTTTGTTTAACCTTGCTTGCGACACTTTATCCTGCATGGAAGGCTTCCAAAACCAATCCTGCGGAGGCTTTGCGTTATGAATGATTTAAATGAAACAAAAATTCGTTTGCAGGACAGTATTTTACAAACCAATGTTTTACAGGCCGATAATATTTATAAATCATTTCTTGATGGTGATAATCGAGTAGATGTTTTAAAAGGTGTAAGTATCCATATCCCGACCAAGCAAATGGCCGCAATTATTGGTGCTTCAGGCTCTGGGAAAAGTACTTTATTACATATTTTAGGTGGTTTGGACTCGCCGGACTCAGGTGAAGTTTTAGTTGCGGGAGAAAATATTCATAAAGTTTCTGCAAGAAAGCAAGGTGATATTCGTAACCAACACCTTGGCTTTGTTTATCAATTTCATCACTTATTAATGGAGTTTAGTGCTTTAGAAAATGTTGCTATGCCTTTAATTATTGGTGATTGTGGTAAGGGTGAAGCCTTTGAAAGAGCAGCGGCTATGGTTGATAAAGTAGGCTTGGGCTCTCGCCAGTCCCATAAACCAGCACAACTAAGTGGTGGTGAGCGTCAACGCATTGCATTAGCTCGCTCAATGGTCACTAAGCCGGCTTGTATTTTAGCCGATGAACCAACGGGTAATTTGGATACCGCGACAGCTCAATCAATTCATGAGTTAATGTTGGAGCTCAATGAGTCTGAAAATACCAGTTTTTTAGTTGTTTCTCATGATTTAAAGCTGGCTAACAGTATGCAAAAAGTCTATCGTATGACTGATGGTGAGTTGCAAGCCGTTTAACTAAACAGATTGCAAATAGCCTATTCAGGCTGGTTGCAAAGTAGCCCGACTAAAGTTTAAAAATAATTAAAATAGGCTTTGACAAGATCATAAAGCCTCTATAAAATGTCGCGCTCTTGAACTAGGCGTTCATTTAAGTCCCCTTCGTCTAGAGGCCTAGGACACCGCCCTTTCACGGCGGTAACAGGGGTTCGAATCCCCTAGGGGACGCCAAATATAAAAAAACCCGATCATTATGATTGGGTTTTTTTATATTTAGTATTTATTCGGGGAGGAATTCTCCGGCTCGAGAAAACCAAGTGAGTGAAAAAGCATCTACTCCCATCTTAACTATATCCGTCTAAGAACATGATCTAGTCGTGTTAAAATAAATAGTTAATATTGTGAACTAGGCCGATTGAATAGTTAAGGATATAAGTGTAGAGTTGCGGCTCGGCAGCCTTGTATTTTAGAGTCTGATTTATTTCTGAGGGTAAATTAACTATAAATCGTTATAGTTATTAAGTTTAGTTCTTAAGTCATTTAAAAATAAGTCACTTTAAGAAAAGCGTAAACCATATGAGAAACCTTAAAGAACTCTATAATAATATTTCTCAACAGGCTGATGAACAGCCATTTATAGTATTGGAAAAACAAACCATTAGTTATGCTGACTTATTGAATTATGTACAGCATTTTATTGGTTTGCTTGTGTCTTATAAAATAAAGCCTGGACAACGCATTGTAATTTGCAGTCAGAATGATGCCTTTATCAGCATTGCTGCTATTGCTGCTTTTTTTCACGGTGTTACTTGTGTTTTATTGCCGAGAGATATAACGCCTTTGCGTTTTCAGGCTATTGTTGATAAATCGGAACCATTTTTTATTCTGTTGGATGTTGACTTAGTCTCAACACATAAATTAAAACAGCAAATAAAAACTTTTACTATTCCTCAATCACCAGTGCACGCTTCATTTTCATTGTTTAAATGGTTCAAACCAAAGGCTTCAATGAGCTGGCAGGATTGCCTAAAAGAATACGGCAGTTTAACACCAAGTTTGCCAACCAATTTGTCCGATGTATGTTTTATTTGTTTTACCTCTGGAACAACTGGTTCGCCGAAAGGTGTTCAAATAACTTACGATAATTTATTAACACATTTAGAAACAATATCTGAGGTTTTTAATTACTCTCAGAAAAGTCGAATTTTAAACAACATGATACTGGTTCATGTTGATGGTTTATTTCAAGGGCCACTGTTGGCGCTTTATAATAATGCAACTTTGTATCGTCCTTGTAATATGGATATACAAAATATAGAAGTTTTTCTAAATACGGTTTATCGCGAACGAATTACACACCTAATTACAGTGCCAACAGTTTTAAGCTTTATTGAACGAGTCGCTAGCCAAAATGATTATTTTAATGGTGGAGATTTTTGTCACTTAGCTTCGGTTGCTGGTTTGTTAGATGTTAACCTTTGGAAGGAATTAGAAAAGCGGTTTTCAGTCCGAATAAATAATATGTATGGTCTTACAGAAACAGTGACAGGTGGGCTTTTTTGCGGGCCTAATGATGAAACCTTTTCATATGGAACGATTGGAAAGCCTATCGATATGCAGATCAGAGTTATTGATACTAATGGTCAAGATGTTGTTCAGGGAGAGGAGGGTGAACTTTTACTAGCAGGCAAAAATGTATTTTCAGGTTATTATAATGAACCAGAAAAGACTGCTGAAGTTTTTACTCAAGAATGGTTTCATACTGGTGATATAGTTAAGGTTGATGGGCAAGGTTTTGTTAAAATTTGTGGTCGTATTAAAGAGCTTATTATTACCGGAGGTTTTAATGTCCATCCAGCGGAAGTTAATGAAGTTTTAATGGGGCACCCTGAGGTAGCCGAAGTTGCAACGTTAGGCATGCCAGATGATGATTGGCAAGAAATTGTGGTTTCAGCTGTTGTGCTTAAAAACAGCCAAAATTTTGATGAGCAAAGCTTGATTAGTTATTGTCGTGAAAGGTTAGAGCCCAAAAAAGTTCCTCGTAATATTTATAAGCTTAACGGCTTACCTAGAGGTGATTCCGGTAAAGTTAAATTGCTAGAATTACAACAGCAATTACTGAAGTCAGAGATTGTTAATGCTAAACAGCAAAAAAATATCAGCGAAGAGCAGCTTTTAACTATGGCAAGTGAGGTGTTTAAAGTAGATAAGTCAGAGCTTTCATTACAGTCAAGATTTGGAGAAGTGTCAGGCTGGGATTCGTTAGGACATTTAAATTTAGCGGTTAAAGTTGAGAAAAGCATTGGTAGAAAATTAACGCCTCAAGAAATAATAAAAATGAATTCACTAAGGCGAGTGCTTAACTTATATGATGAAGCATAAAGAAAACCAAGGGCTTTTATCGCTAAAAAGCTGGAGCATTGTTTTTGCATTAGTTGGATTGTTTATCTTCTTTGCTTTTCCAATAGAAAATTATATTAGAAAAAACATGGATGATACTCATAATGCATTTAATATTCAGCGTCTTTCTAATGGTGAAAAAACGATTAAAATTATTAATATTGGTTCCTCTATGACACATCATGCTTTTTCTTTTGATAATGTAATGGAAGAAAAGCTGGATGAGTTTGGTGTTGATGCAGATTTTGTAAGAATTAGTGCCAGTGTTGCCGAAACAAAAGAGTTTGAACCAATATTAACCGCTATAGTTAAGGCTAAGCCTGATATTGTCATTATAGAGTTAGAAATGCTATTGACCTATATTCCTGAAAGGAAAGAATTTTCTCGTTCAATTTATTTTGTTTTTTCACGCTTTTTTGCTTTGATAAAAAGTTGGTTAGGCGCGAATAGCATTAATCCTAGATTCCAACCAAATTTTGGTGATTATACGAAATGTGCTAACGATCGATATTTAACGACTGATGATAATAATTTAAATGAATATGCAGTTAAGCAACAACTCTTTTCGCCTGCATGGCAAGAATTTATTACCCAAGTAACCTCGAGGGGAGTTAAAGTGATTCTTCAGGAATTAGGGAGCTCTTATAAAATACAAGAGAACTTAACTGAGCAATTTAAAATAGATTATGAAGCAGCAATAAAACAGATTGTAAAATTAAATTCAGTAGATATATGGCGCTATCCTGGTCCTTTTGATGCAGAAAACTATTGTGATTTTGTGCATATGAATCAGCAAGGAAAAAATAAATTTCAGGATTGGTTTGTTCCTCGTTTAAAAAAAGTTTTAGATGACTGAATTTCATTTTTTACAATTATTGAGTTTGATTGCAATAGCTAGCTTAGCTTGGTTGACGCCTAAGCGTTGGCAAATGGATTGTATATCACTATTGACTATGGGGCTGCTTGGCTGGTTTTCTATTACCTCGCTAGTATTATTATGCTTTAGCGCCGGTCTGATTTTTTGGGGAGCAAAAAAAAACAGTAAACAAAAAGGTTTTATTACTGTCTTATTAATTGTTTATTGCGGCTTGCAATTTCTAACGTTGAGAACGTTACAATTATATATTGATGAATGGAAAACTCTATCAGTTTTAGGTTTAGCTTATTATACCTGTCGCCACATTCATTATTTAGTAGAAAGTTATAATGGTCATATTCAAGCAAATTTTCGTGTTTTTTGGCATTATCAATTCTTCTGGCCGGTCATGATTGCCGGCCCAATCCATCGTTATAATAATTTTTATCGACAATCTCAAAGACGTCGATGGGATAATGCTGATTTTTCTATGGCCTTGCATAGAATCATTATGGGTTATGCTCAAGTTGTTATTCTCGG
>CAYPMT010000033.1:0-19782 GCA_964411875.1 uncultured Kangiellaceae bacterium | reverse complement strand
ATCATTTCTTCCGCTCTTTTTCCGTGTTGACTTTCTGGATCCATATCAAGGGTTTTCTCAAACATCTCAAGAGCATTTTCAGTCCGACGCTCATCACTCTCATCAGCATAGAGCATAATTATTCCTTGATATAACTGAGCTCCTTGACGAACATTAAGGGAATAGCTGTTATCGGATATTATCTTATCCATAAAAGTAACGCCTTCTTTGGCTCTTTTACTATCAATAAAACAATTACCCATAACGCCAAATAAATAGTTAAGCCCATCTCCATTCTTAACCGCTTTATGTTTTTCATATACTGCTAATAACATCTCTACAGTTGGCTGTGACTCGAATGAATCTATCTCAGATATAATGGCCTCATCAGTTTTAATGGTTGTATATTTAGTATAAAGCGCATCATCCTTTCCTTTTACTAAACTGACAATTTCTTGCTCTTTTGCAGAGACATTCGTAATAATAGAACCGGTGTCCTTATAACCTAAAAGCTTATCTAATAACTTGGCCTTCTCAAGGCCTGAAGCTTTAGCGGCCTTAGCGGATAATTCAGCAACAACAGTTTTTTGTGAACGCATTTCCTCTAAGCTTTCTATATATTTTTTAGGGCCTCCTTCTTGATAACTTGTCAAGGCATATGGATTTAGATCAGCACCGGTAAGATATACAGTTGGATAACCGTCAATCTCTGGTAGCTCACCTTTCCATTTCTCATTATGGGCTTTTTGTTCTTCACTCATTTCAACATCATCAGAAGGAAAGTCTAATTCCACAAGAACAAAGTTTTCTTTAGCATAATCAAGAAATTCAGATTTGCTGAATACTTCCTTAACTAAAACCTGACACCAGTGACACCAGTCAGAGCCTGTAATAAAAATAAAGAGCTCTTTTCCTTCCGCTTTAGCGATTGCTTGAGCTTTTTCCATATCAGTCAACCACTGTTGACCGTGCGAAACTTGATGTGACTCGGCTTTATTAGTTAAATCTGCTGTTTGATTATTGCTTATAGCACAACCAGCCATAAAACAAACGAGAAGGAATAAAGAAATTCGCTTAAACATTTTATTAAGTTCCTGAAAATTAGAGAAAAACAGAATACTACAGCTTATTGTTAATAAATAAAACCACCATTATATTTACTTACAATTTAAACCAAAGTTATAAGCCACTGTTCCTTAAGTTAAAAAATTAGCCAAATTTAGGGTTTTAAAAGCTGAGTCAACTTTTCCAGTGATGCTTCAAGTTGAGATTTTTCTAAATCATCAAGGATGGATAATTTCTCTTGCCAAAGAGCCGTATTGGCATCTGATTCTTGTTGCAAAATTTGAATACCTTTTTGAGTTGGAACAATCCAGCGCTGTCTAGCATCGTCTTTTGACTGGGCACGAATAACTAAGGCTTTATTTTGTAATTCATCAACTAATTTTGACATAGTCGGCATACGAACCTGCTGAATTTCACACAGCTGCTTCAGTGTAATCGGATTATGCTCTTTAATTAGCTTCAAAACTTGATATTTAGCTGTCGATAAATCACTACCTTGGGAAAGAATATTGAGGTATCTGTGTAGCAGAGAGAGCTTCTTTTGGATATTAATCTCGATAGTCATAGAGTTTGTATTAATCCTATGTGATTAGCAAGGCTAACAAATAATAGCCCAATTAGTTAGCTAGGTCAATTAATCGCCCGCTTATTCCACAGGTTAACTTTATGCTATTAATAAGCACAAAAGCTATTTCAAATGAAAAAAGTTAATTGGATTTGATAGGTTAGTAATTAAGAACAGCGACATGACTAATAGGTTAGTCACGTCGAATTTGGTTTTTAACAAATTAGTTGGTCATTCCATCCCAAAAGGTTTTTACACCATCCCACCAGTTGCTCGATTTAGGGGAGTGTTGTTTTTTGCTACCTTTTAAGTAGTCATCAAAATCTTGCAGCATTTTCTTTTGATCTTTATTCAAATTAACTGGCGTTTCAACAACTATTCGACACAGCAAATCACCACGAGTACCACCACGCATTGACGTAATACCTTTGCCACGCAACCGGAACATACGACCAGTTTGGGTTTCTTCGGGAATTTTAAGTTTCACTTTACCATCAAGTGTCGGCACTTCAAGCTCGCCACCTAAACAAGCGCTAGCAAAACTAATTGGCATTTCACAATATAGGTTATCTTCATCGCGTTCAAAAATAGGGTGCTGTTTAACGTGAACTTGAACGTAAAGATCACCAGGAATTGAACCTGGGCCACCAGCTTCACCTTCACCAGTTAAACGAATTCTGTCACCGGTATCAACGCCGGCAGGGATTTTAACTGCAAGTGTTTTTTCTTTTTTAACACGTCCTTGACCATGACAATCTCCACAAGGATCTTTAATAATCGTGCCTTGGCCATGACAAGTCGGACAAGTTTGTTGTACCGAGAAAAAGCCCTGTTGCATGCGTACTTGTCCAGCCCCTTTACATGTACCACAAGTTACTGGTGAAGAGCCTTTTTTAGCACCAGTACCATCACAAGTTTCACAGGTAACATAGGTTGGAATTTTGATTGATTTTTTTAATCCTTTAACGGCTTCTTCTAATGACATTTCCAAATTATATTGAAGGTCAGAGCCTCGTCTTTGTCGCTGCTGACCACCACCTCGGCGACCACCACCAAAAATATCACCGAAAACATCACCGAAAACATCGCTAAAACTTTCCGCGTCATGGAAGCCACCACCACCTTGACTTTGATCGACACCGGCATGACCAAACTGTTCATAGGCTTGACGCTTTTGAGGATCATTAAGAATTTCGTAGGCTTCTTTAGCTTCTTTAAATTTTTCTTCAGCTTCGGCTGAATCAGGGTTTCGATCAGGATGGTATTTCATGGCAAGACGGCGGTAAGCTTTTTTTAATTCTTGCTCACTAGCACCTTTGCTAACACCTAGCACTTCATAATAATCTCTTTTAGACATGAGCAATTACCACAATAAAATAAATCCTGATTAATTTTATATTTTTTTTCGTTAAAGACAACAGCGCGGGAGTAACCCGCGCTTATTTATATTTTACTAAATTTTTTAAAAGTATCAGAGAGAAAGAAACAGTATCAATTAACTATTTTTATCTTCCTTAACTTCTTCAAACTCCGCGTCAACAACGTCATCATCATTATTTGCAGATTCTGGATTTTCTGCTGTGTTAGGTTCCGCTTGTTGTGCTTCTGCTTGGGCTTGTGCATACATGCGTTCAGCCATTTTTTGAGACACAGTAGTTAATGCTTCTGTTTTAGCTGTAATCGCATCTTTATCATCACCTTTAACAACTTCTTCTAACTCAGTAATCGCTGATTCAATCGCTTCTTTTTCACCGTCTTCAAAAGTAACTTTTTCATCTTGCATGGTTTTCTTAGTCGCGTGAATTAGACCATCAGCTTGATTACGGACTTCAATAAGTTCTTGAAACTTTTTATCTTCGTCAGCATGAGCTTCTGCATCAC
Source organism: uncultured Kangiellaceae bacterium (assembly GCA_964411875.1). Lineage (GTDB taxonomy): Bacteria > Pseudomonadota > Gammaproteobacteria > Enterobacterales > Kangiellaceae > Aliikangiella. Next base: position 16,292 of record CAYPMT010000033.1, on the reverse strand, counting down.
GTACCATTTTTTCTATTTCATCATCAGATAAACCAGAAGAAGCTTTAATCACAATCGACTGCTCTTTACCAGTTGCTTTATCTTTTGCTGATACGTTCAAGATACCGTTTGCATCAATATCAAAAGTTACTTCAATTTGTGGCATACCACGTTGTGATGGTGGTATATCTTGTAAATCAAATTTACCCAGCGATTTATTTTGCCCTGCCATTTTACGCTCACCTTGGAGCACATGAACAGTTACGGCTGTTTGATTATCTTCAGCTGTTGAGAAAACTTGATTTGCCTTTGTTGGAATAGTGGTGTTTTTATCTATCAAGTTAGTCATTACACCGCCCATGGTTTCAATGCCTAGTGACAGAGGTGTAACATCTAATAGTAATACATCAGTAACGTCACCCGCTAAAACTGCACCTTGAATGGCTGCACCTAAAGCAACCGCTTCATCTGGGTTAACATCTTTGCGAGGCTCTTTACCAAAAAAGTCTGTTACTGCTGTTTGGACTTTAGGCATGCGAGTTTGACCACCCACAAGAATAACATCGTCAACTTCAGATACACTTAAGCCGGCATCTTTGAGCGCCGTTTTTAATGGCTCTAAAGTTCTTTCAACTAAATCATCAACCAATGACTCTAATTTGGCTCGAGTTAACTTAATATTAAGATGTTTAGGGCCTGAGGCATCCGCTGTAACATAAGGCAAATTAATATCTGTTTGTGAGCTCGAAGACAACTCAACTTTTGCTTTTTCGCCAGCTTCTTTTAAACGCTGTAATGCTAATGGGTCATTATTTAAATCAATACCGCTGTCTTTTTTGAACTCTTCAACAAGATATTCAATCACTCGCATATCGAAATCTTCACCACCTAAGAAAGTATCACCATTAGTCGCTAGAACTTCAAAAGTATGCTCGCCTTCAACTTCTGCAATTTCGATAATCGAAATATCAAAAGTACCGCCACCTAAGTCATAGACAGCAATAGTTTTATCGCCTTTACCTTTATCTAAACCATAAGCCAGTGCCGCAGCTGTTGGCTCATTAATGATACGTTTAACATCTAAACCAGCAATACGGCCGGCATCTTTAGTGGCTTGACGTTGTGAATCGTTAAAATAAGCAGGAACAGTAATAACCGCTTCAGTGATTGTTTCGCCTAGAAAGTCTTCGGCTGTTTTTTTCATTTTCTTAAGTACTTCTGCACTGACTTGAGGTGGCGCAATTTTTTCGCCTTTCACTTCAACCCAAGCATCACCATTATCAGCGGCAGCAATTTTATATGGCACCATTTTGATATCTTTTTGTACGACATCATCTTTAAACTGACGACCAATCAAACGCTTAATCGCGAATAGGGTATTATCTGGATTAGTAACCGCCTGGCGCTTTGCCGCTTGACCCACTAAAACTTCACCTTCTTCGGTATAAGCAACAATCGATGGTGTTGTACGACCACCTTCTGAATTTTCGATAACTCGAGGATCTTTACCGTCTAGTACAGCAACACAGGAATTAGTTGTTCCTAAATCGATGCCAATAATTTTACCCATTTCTTTCTCCACATTTCTTAAATCGCTTGTTTCAATTTTTGTATTTAATCTACTTTAATTAAGTAAGCCTTAAATTCATCAAAACAAGTAAAGTTCTTTAGTTAGATGACCTCTATCTGGGGTCAGTCTGATTGAATTCAAGCGGATAACCTGAATAATTTATACAAATCTTAGACCTTTTCATCAATATTGGTAGGCTTACCCTTAGAAACGACAACTCGTGCCGGACGAATCAGGCGACCATTCAAAGAATAGCCCATTTGTACAACATGCATAACAGTATTTGGGTCATGCTCATCGCTTTCTTGCATCACCATGGCTTCATGCAAACCCGGATCAAAAGCTTCACCTAAAGGTGATATTTGCTCAATTGAAAATTTATTCAAGGTATCAATCAGCAACTTATGAGTTAATTCAATGCCCTCACGTATAGCTTTCTGTGCGTCATTTTCAGCAGGATTCTCTAAAGCCTTTTCAAGACTATCAACAACCGCAAGAATTTCTTTAGAAAAGCGTTCTAAAGCAAATTTGCTGGCGTTAGCCACTTCTCTTTCTGCTCGACGCCTAATATTCTCAGATTCGGCTTTTGCTCGAGTTGCCGTATCTTTATGGGCTTCCGCCTCATTAATAGCCTGCTCTAATTGAGCGGCTAAAGACTCTATTTGTTTTTCAGGAGTAAGTACTTCCTCTTCTTGAGCTGCTTCTGATTCAAGAGTTTCATCACTTACATCTACAGGCTCCTGAGTAGAGCTGACTTCTTCATTATTACTCATTTAAATTGGCTCCCAATTTAACTATGATATGATTAGGTTAGAATTTACTGCTGTTGAATATGGGGGTAAGTTTTTAAGATTCAAGCTGAAACACGATCAAAACGATTGATTTTTATACTTTATTGAAACTTATTTAAAAGTTTTGCATCTAATATTTAGGCCACTGACATAAGAGGAAAAAATTGATGAAATCAATTTTATTACTTACTTTATCTAGTCTCTTCCTGATTGGTTGCGCATCGAGACCAATTCCCACATCAATCACACAAGCTCCTGTGGGTGATCTACAGCTTACCGAAGCTATCAGCAATATCGAACAGCACAAAAGTACCAATGTACGTTGGGGTGGCACCATCATAGGTTACAACGAAAAAGATGGCGCAAGCTATATCGAAGTAATGCAGGCTCCACTTGGTCAAAATGGACGACCCTTAATTAGCCAATCAACCAATGGCCGCTTTATGGTTGTTGTACCAAAGCCAGATGAATCAGTAAAAGATGAAGCCCTTGATATCTATGTTGAAATAGGAGGCTTAATGACGATTAATGGTAACATCCAAGATGAAATAGAGGTTATGGTTGGCAAAAACTCGACTCAAATTCCGCTGGTGAGCGTCAATGATATTTACACCTGGCGATCACCTGGCGATTACTACAATGATCCTTATAATTATGGCTACCATAGAAACTTTCATGGTCGCTTCTTTTTTCATGGCGGACGCTATTATCCATTTTACAGCCCCTATTACCGGCCTTATCACAGACCTTTTTATCGGTACCGTCGTTGCCCCTAGTTAATCGGACTGATTTAGGAAACTTATCATGTAAGGTGCAACTCTTTCTGGATCACTCAGAATCATTGCATGCGCAGTATTTTCGATTTGTGCAAATTTAGCCCCTGGCATTAACATTTTAATCCTTTCTATCTGCTTAGCCGTAATAATAATATCTTGACTGCCGCGTAATACTAAAATGGCTTTATCGAGCTTATTTAACTCATGATAAAGTTTACTTTGATCCGTTAAGGTATCACCACGCATTAGATACAACAAAGAACGGCCAAAGTTTGGCGCGTTGATTTGCTCATGAAACAGTTTAACCAAGCGCCCACCTTCTATATTGCAATAACGTTTCGTACGTCGGCGAATTAACATTTTGATTACATAGTGTTTAACCAACCATTCACCTAACAGAGGCACCCTTAAAAATTTTGCTGATGATTGATTAGCAAAAAAATTTAATACTGGTGCCACCATAATAAGCGAATTAAATTTTTCTGGTTTTTGTAATATTAACTTTGCAGCAACAACAGCGCCCATTGAGTGGCCAAGCAAATAAATTTTCTGATTTAAATTTAAAAAGTTTAAAAATTCAAAAACTTGCTTGGTAAAAAAATCAAAAGTATGGGGCTTATCAGGACGTTCTGAATAACCATGGCCAAATAAATCAAGCCGAATAGTGCGAAAACCTGCTTCAGTGAGCAATGTAACAATCCGATCAAATTCCCACAAAGGAACAGTCGCGCCATGAATTAAAAGAATAGGGGAGCCGGACTCTGGACCGTCAATTCGATAATGACAACGACCATCGCTGAGCTGGATAAATTGATGAGAATCTAAAAGTTGTTTTTCCATCACTCAAGAATAATTAAATGATTTGGTAACTCATTTTTTTCTTCGGTTAATGGCACATGCTTATGAAGTAATTCAGCACAAGCATCAATACATCTAGTAAGCCCTGAAGATGTTTGTTTTTGTTTAATTGATAATATGAATTGAGCAACTATTTTTTGCCATTGCTCAGCTTCTACAAACTGATTAATTCCTCGATCAGCAATAATTTCTACATAGCGTTCTTTTTCAGATACAAAAATAAGAATACCCGTCGCACCTTTAGTATGGTGAAGATTATTCTCAATAAACTGTCGACGTGCCATATTTGCTGCTCGCCAATAAGCGATTGGTTTAGGAATTAAAAATCGTTGTAATGCTGAGATCTGAAAAGCTAATGCCAATGTAATAAAAATAAGCATTTGAAAAACAAATGAGTCCGCTGTTCCCAACCAGAAAGGTAAAAAGATGATCATTAATGGTGATAATAAAGCAAAAATAGCTGCCCACAAAACAGGAATATAATGATAGCTATCACTTTGTTTTGCTAACACGGCTACCAACTCAGCATCTGTTTTCTGCTCAGCAGTCGCAATTGCTTTTCTAATTCGTTCTTTTTCTTGCTGACTTAATAAAGACATGATTTTCCTCTACCAACCGCCCGAAGCGCCGCCGCCGCCAAAACTACCACCACCACCAGAGAAACCTCCGCCGCCTCCAAAACCACCACTACCACCAAAGTGATCATTGCCCCAACTGTTTGAACGGTTATAACTCGAATGGCCAGATGAACCTTTTGAAAGCGAAATAATAATAATGATAAATACAATTAACCAGAAAAAGAATAGTGGCGATGAGTCGTCATCAGCTTGGCCCACATTATTTGGCGTATATTCTCCACCGAGCGCTTGAATAACTGCTTGTGTGCCTGTGACAATCCCCTGACTAAATTGAGCCTTTTTGAACTCGGGTACAATCACTGTATTGATAATATTTGAAGAAACTGCATCAGTTAATAAGCCTTCTAAACCATAGCCTACTTCGATGCGGACCTTACGCTCACTTTTAGCAACAATCAGCAGCACACCATTGTTAGTTTCGCTTTGCCCAATTTGCCAATGACGACCTAGCTGGTAGCCAAACTCTTCAATCGTATAACCTTGTAAACTTTGCAAAGTCACAACAACTATTTGGTTAGTCGTTGCGTTTTCATGGCTAGCTAGTAATTGAGTAAGTGAATTTTCTTCTGCTGTATTAATTAAGTTTGCGTTATCAACAATGCGACCAGTTAATTCTGGAAAATTAATACCCGCATAACAAAGCTTGATACTTAAAAGTAACGGTAATAAAAAAATTTGCCGCATTGACATAAATAAACGTCCTTAAATAGAAATCACTAAAACTCTACTTTAGGTGCTTGCTCTGAATTTTCAGTCGTAGCCTCATAGGTTTCTCTAATTTGCATATCACTATAAAGGATACTGTGCCAAATTCGGCCAGGAAAGGTTCTTATTTCTGTATTATAAACCTGAATAGCCTGAACATAATCACGCCTTGCAACAGAAATACGATTTTCCGTTCCTTCTAGCTGTGACTGTAATGCTAAAAAGTTTTGATTTGCTTTTAAATCAGGATAACGCTCTACAACCACCATTAAACGACTTAAAGCGCTGGACAATTGTCCTTGAGCAGCTTCAAATTGTTTAAGTGCACTTGGATCACTCAATAAATTTTTATCTAACTGAATCGAGCTCGCTTTTGAGCGCGCTTCAATAACTGCTTCTAAGGTTTCTTTTTCATGTGCAGCGTAACCTTTAACCGTACTAACTAAATTCGGAATTAAATCAGCCCGGCGCTGATACTGGTTTTCTACCTGTCCCCATGCAGATTTTACTTTTTCGTCAAAGGTGGGAATATCATTAATACCGCAGCCGACCAGTAAACTACTTGATAAAATCATTAATGCTATAACAATATACCTAGAAATTTTCATAATAAGACCTCTTATAATTTTCAAATGTTTGTCAGCATATAGACAAAAACGGCTATGTAAAAAACACATCACTATATAGCTAAATTAACCAATATAAATCAACTAGCAAAATAACGATTAATCGTTTGTTAAATTCCCATCAAATGACAACTTAAACCGAAGCCTTTCTACAACAAAAAAGGGCGCATAAAATGCGCCCTTAAAAACTTTAAAAACTAAAGCTTATTTACCCATCTTTTTACGAATCGCTTTCAATGTTCTTAGTTGAGCTGCAGCTTCAGCTAACTGAGCTGCTGCTTGAGAATATTCAATTTCAGAATTTTGATCAGCCATCGCTGCCTCTGCTGCCTCTTTAGCTACAATAGCAGCCGCTTCATCAACATCGTCAGCTCTAGCCGCAGTGTCAGCAAGAATGGTTGTAACATGAGGTTGAACTTCTAGCATCCCACCTGACACATAAAATAATTCTTCATTACCTTCTTTGTCAGTCAGTTTAACCGTACCAGGCTTTAGCCTAGTCAATAATGGTGCATGACCAGGTGAAATACCTAGCTCACCCAACTCACCATTAGCAATCAACCCTTTAACCGAGCCTGAAAAAAGTGAGGTTTCTGCACTAACAATTTCTAAATCAAAGGTAATCATAATTTTTTACCGTAAAATAATCTCTATTCTAAATCAGCTCTACGATTACATCGTTTTCGCTTTTTCTACCGCTTCTTCAATTGAACCAACCATATAAAAAGCTTGCTCAGGTAGGTGATCATACTCACCATTAAGAATACCTTTAAAGCCAGCAATGGTATCTTTAAGTGAAACATATTTACCTGGCGAACCAGTAAATACTTCAGCAACAAAGAATGGTTGAGATAAGAAACGCTGGATTTTACGAGCACGTGAAACAGTTTGTCTATCTTCTTCAGAAAGCTCGTCCATACCAAGAATAGCGATAATATCTTTTAATTCTTTATAACGCTGTAATACCGATTGAACACCACGCGCTGTCTCATAATGCTCTTGACCGATAACTAATGGGTCAAGCTGACGAGAAGTTGAATCAAGTGGGTCAACCGCAGGGTAAATACCAAGTTCAGCAATTTGACGAGAAAGTACAACTGTTGCATCCAAGTGAGCAAAGGTTGTTGCTGGCGACGGATCCGTTAAATCATCCGCAGGTACATAAACCGCCTGTACTGATGTAATCGACCCAGTTTTAGTTGAAGTAATACGTTCTTGAAGCACACCCATTTCTTCAGCTAATGTCGGCTGATAACCTACCGCCGATGGCATACGACCTAATAGTGCAGATACCTCTGTACCAGCAAGTGTGTAACGATAAATATTGTCGATGAAAAGTAGTACGTCTCGACCCTCATCACGGAATTTTTCCGCCATGGTTAAACCAGTCAAAGCAACACGCAATCTATTTCCTGGAGGCTCATTCATCTGACCATAAACCAGTGATACTTTGTCAATTACGTTTGACTCTGTCATTTCATGATAAAAATCATTTCCTTCACGAGTACGTTCACCTACACCGGCGAATACAGAGAAACCACTATGCTCTGTTGCAATGTTACGGATAAGCTCCATCATGTTAACGGTCTTACCAACACCCGCACCACCAAATAAACCAACTTTACCACCTTTTGCAAAAGGGCAAACTAAATCGATAACTTTGATACCTGTTTCAAGTAATTCGTTAGCCGCTGCTTGGTCTTCATAAGAAGGTGCTTCACGGTGAATAGACATTCTTTCTTGTTCACCAATTGGACCTTTTTCATCAATTGGATTACCTAAAACATCCATGATGCGTCCCAAAGTTTCTTGACCAACAGGTACTGAAATTGGCGCGCCAGTATTAGTTGCGCTCATACCACGTCTCATACCTTCAGAAGAACCCATGGCAATACAACGAACAACACCATCACCTAACTGTTGCTGAACTTCTAAAGTTAATTCACTACCTTCAATACTTAGTGCATCATAAACTTTAGGTACATCAGTACGTGGAAATTCCACATCAATTACAGCGCCGATAATTTCAACAATGCTACCGTTACTCATTGTTTATTCCTCTATTAAGTTTAATCTTTAAATTTTATTCTTTAACAACAACGACCAAATTAAACAGCCGCTGCACCACCAATAATTTCAGATATTTCTTGAGTAATTGCCGCCTGACGAGCTTTGTTATAAACCAACTGCAACTCATCAATAATATCACCCGCATTATCTGTTGCTGCTTTCATAGCAACCATTCGCGAAGCCTGTTCACAAGCAATATTATCAACAATACCTTGATAAACTTGTGATTCAATATAACGAACTAATAACAAATCTAATAACTCTTTAGCATCAGGCTCATAAATATAATCCCAGTGATGCTTTAACTCTTCTTCATCATTTTTTTCAACTGGCAATAGCTGCGCTACTGAAGGTGTCTGCGTCATAGTATTAACAAATTCGTTATACACTAAATACAAACGATCAATACGGCCTTCATCAAAAGCATCTAGCATCACTTTAACCGTACCAATTAAATCGCCTACTTTAGGCTTATCACCCAACTGAGAAGCTTTAGCAACAACATTACCACCAAAACGATTAAAAAAAGCGGCAGCTTTTGAGCCTACTAAACAAAGATCGATACCAACATCTTTGCCTTCCCAATCTTGCATTGATTTTAATGCTTCTTTAAATAAATTCGTATTTAAACCACCACAAAGGCCACGATCAGTCGAAACAATAATAAAGCCGACTCGCTTTACATCACGCTCAATAATATAGGGGTGTTTATACTCAGTATGACCCATAGCTAAATGCCTAATCACACTTCGGATTTTTTCAGCATAGGGCTTAGTTGCTTCCATGCGCTCTTGCGCTTTACGCATTTTGCTCGCAGCAACCATTTCCATAGCACTGGTAATTTTTTGAGTATTTTTAATACTACCAATTTTGGTACGAATTTCTTTTCCGACCGCCATAAACTATTTCCAGTAAAGCCTATTTGTAAAAAATAATTCTCGTTAAAACAATAAGAGTTAACTAGTAACTCTTATTACCAAGTTGCTGTTTCTTTAAATTTAGTTGTCGCAGCATTTAAAGAAGCTTCAATGTCTTTGTTGTAATCGCCTGACTCATTAATGTTTGCCATCAATGATTGCTCATTACTATTCATATAATCAATTAATGCCGATTCAAAATCTTGAATCTTATTTAATTCAACATCTTTTAAGTAGCCTTTTTCAGCAGCAAATAATGAGACTGCCATATCAGCTACTGACATAGGTGCATATTGATTTTGTTTCATTAATTCAGTAACGCGCTGGCCGTGCTCTAACTGTTCACGAGTTGCATCATCTAAATCAGAAGCAAACTGAGCAAAAGCCGCTAGTTCACGATATTGTGCTAGTGCTAAACGAACACCACCACCTAATTTTTTAACAATTTTAGTCTGTGCAGCACCACCAACACGTGATACAGATAGACCAGCATTTACCGCAGGACGAATACCAGCATTAAATAAATCAGTTTCTAAGAAGATCTGTCCATCAGTAATCGAAATTACGTTAGTTGGTACGAAAGCAGAAACGTCACCTGCTTGAGTTTCGATAATAGGTAACGCAGTTAATGAACCCGTTTGACCTTTAACACGACCGTCAGTAATTTTTTCAACATGCTCAGCATTAATTCGTGCTGCACGCTCTAATAAACGTGAATGCAAATAGAAAACATCACCTGGGTAAGCTTCACGACCTGGTGGACGACGAAGCAATAATGAAATTTGACGATAAGCCCAAGCTTGTTTAGTTAAATCATCATAAACGATTAATGCATCTTCTCCGTTATCACGGAAGTACTCGCCCATGGTACAACCAGCAAAAGGTGCAATGAATTGTAATGCTGCTGAATCAGAAGCCGCCGCCGCAACAACAACTGTGTGAGCCATTGCGCCATGCTCTTCTAATTTACGAACGATATTTGCAATGGTTGAAGCTTTTTGACCAACCGCTACATAAATACATTTTACGCCAGTACCTTTTTGGTTGATGATGGCATCAATTGCTAAAGCTGTTTTACCCGTTTGACGGTCACCAATGATTAATTCACGTTGTCCACGTCCTACAGGAATCATCGCATCAACTGATTTGTAACCAGTTTGTACTGGTTGATCAACCGATTGACGAGAGATAACACCCGGAGCAACTTTTTCTACTGGCGCGTAAGTTGAATTTTCAATAGGCCCTTTACCATCAATCGGATTACCTAAAGCATCAACAACACGACCCAACATACATTCACCTGTTGGTACTTCTAAAATACGTCCAGTACATTTAGCTTTTTGACCTTCAACTATGTCGGAATAATCACCTAACACAACCGCACCGACTGAATCTCTTTCAAGATTAAGTGCTAAGCCATATTTACCGCCCGGTAATTCAATCATTTCACCTTGCATAACTTCTGCAAGACCATGAATTTTTAAAATACCGTCAGACACGCTGACAATAGTTCCTTCATTTCTGGCTTCAGAAACAACGTCAAAGTCGTTGATTCGCTGACGAATTAATTCACTAATTTCTGATGGATTCAGTTGCATGCTCATGCTCTTGTTCCTATACGTTCAAAGTATCTGACAGTTTGGCTAGCTTACCGCGAACCGAACCATCAATAACGAGATCTTCTGCTTGAATAATCAAACCACCCAATAAATCAGCATCAAGATTAACACTGATTTCAACTTGACGGCCTAACTTAGCCGCTAATTTTTCTTTTAACTGAGCAACTTGTTGTTCGCTCAATTCATTCGCTGAAGTAACTTCAGCTTCAATTGTTTTTTCAAATTCACTACGCAAAAAGTTAAATAACGTTTCAATTTCCGGTAGTGTAATAAGACGACCATTTTGCGCTAACAATTTAATAAAATTGCTTGCTTTCGCATCAAGCTTATCCTGACAAACTTTTAGCATACTTTCTTGCTGCTCATTTTTAGTTAAATGAGGGCTAGTCAGTAACTGCTGCATTGACTCATCTGCGACAACTTGAGATGCAAACCCAAGCATTTCTGACCACTGGGCCAATTGCTTAGCTTCTAATGCATATTCAAATGCCGCTTTTGCATAAGGTCTTGCTAAAGTTGTTAATTCAGCCATGCGCTTATCTATCTCTACTAAAGTTCTGCAACTAATTTATCAAGAATGTCGGCTTGAGCAGATGCATCGATATTACGCTGCAAAATTTTCTCTGCACCAGCAACTGCTAACACTGAAACTTGCTTGCGTAACTCTTCACGTGCACGATGAACTTCTTGCTCAATTTCAGCTTGAGCGCCGGCTTTGATTTTTTCCGCTTCGCTACGTGCATCATCTTTAGCCGAATCAACAATTTCACTATGACGTTTTTTTGCTTGATCAAGCAGCTCTGCTGCTTTTTCTTTTGCTTCACGCATAGTTTCAGTAGCATTCTTTTGCGCCAACTCTAAGTCTTGCTGACTTCTATCAGCGGCAGCCAACCCTTCAGCGATTTTTTCCTGACGCTCAGTAATAGCGGCATCAAGTAATGGCCAAATGTATTTCATAGTGAACCAAACAAATACGATCATCGCAATTGTTTGGCCTATTAAGGTCGCATTAAAATCCACTGTTAATCTCCTGTCTTATATCGTTTGATTGACGAGAATGATTATGCGCCAGCAGCAGCTAATTGCTCAACAAATGGGTTAGCAAATGTGAAGAATAACGCAATACCAACACCGATCATTGCAACCGCATCAAGTAAACCAACTACGATGAACATTTTAACTTGAAGCATTGGAGCCAATTCTGGTTGACGCGCAGCACTTTCAAGAAACTTGCCGCCTAAAAGTCCCATACCGATACCAACACCTAAAGCGCCAAGGCCGATTAGGATAGCGACTGCGATTGCGGTAAAACCGATTACTGTTTCCATTATTTTCTCCTAGTAAGGATTGTTAAGTTTATAGTTAAAAGTAAAGTTGTTAAAAATTCAGTTATTAAATAATCAATCGTTTAAAAATTAATGCTCTTCATGTGCCAAACTAAGATAAACCACCGTTAGCATCATAAAAATGAATGCTTGCAAAAATACGACAAGTAAATGAAGCAACGCCCAACCAAAATGCAATGGCAACTGAGCCAAGCCCATTAAAGCAATCAAAATAAAGATTAATTCGCCCGCATACATGTTGCCAAATAAACGCAGCGATAAAGAAATAGGTTTAGCAATTAATGCTGAAAGCTCAAGAATCAAGTTAATCGGTATTAAAGCCCAATGATTAAAAGGGTTAAGGGCAAGCTCTTTGGTAAAACCACCAATACCTTTGATTTTCAGACTATAAAATAGAATTAAAATAAATACTGAAAGCGACATAGCAAAAGTGATATTAACATCAGTACTTGGAACAATTTTTAAGAAAGGAATACCAGCCGCATGCGCTAAACCAGGGATCCAATCAACAGGAATTAAATCCATAAGGTTCATTAAATAAACCCAAACAAAAATAGTTAAGCCCATTGGCGCAATCATTTTGTTTTTGCCATGAAAAGTATCTTTTACATTAGTATCAACAAAATCGATAATTAATTCGATAAAGGCTTGAAATTTACCCGGAACACCCGTGGTTGCTTTTTTAGCAGCGCTTCTGAAAATCCACAGAAAGATAAGACCAAGGCCAACAGAAAAAACTAAACTATCAACATTTAACGCCCAGAACTGACCTTTACATAACAAAGGGTTTTCAGCACTATTAAACGCCCAGCTGCCATTTTCAGTTGCGCACGCCTGAAGGTTCTGCAGATGATGCTTGATATAATCTGTACTTGTTTCTGCCATAAACTTATTAGCCTATTTAAGCTTATTTACTCTCATCAATTTTTTTGTCTATCAATAAAAAACTGATGCTCAATAAACCTTGATAATTGCTGGCGCCAACCACTGGCTTAACAGCATTATCACGTATCCACTCAAAACGTAAACTTCAAATCCCGGCAGTAGTTTAAAAGCAATAGCTACCAAACTGACCGAAATAATAATTTTTACTGTTTCTCCAAAATAAAAAGCACGAACAACTTGTTTATTAGCCTGTGCCCCAGACTTTGAAAATGCTTTATAAACGAAATAGAGGTTCGCAATGTATACCGCTATGCCGCCAGATAACAATGCAATTGCTACCTTGAATTCTTTAAACAAACCGAAACTAACGACAAGAACTAAAATTAGTGCTTGAATGAGTAGCAGTTTTCTAGCTTGTTGGTACCCTTGCTTGACTAAGATATGACTCAAAATAACCACTCTGCCTTAATCCAACTTAGAATACTTTGACTCTCCATTTATGATTGTCTGCTTTTAACTAACGAGCGAAAAACAACCACCTAAATGCGGCGCAAATTATAGAGATCAATCCAGTGATTAGCAAGGGCAACAGAAAGTAAATTATCGATTATTTGGATATTTTTAATTTGAGCTGTTTTAGGTTGTTTTTTGTACAAAGTAAAGTGACTTAAAAAGCGCTCATCACTGCAATTATTATCTATCAATCTCATAATGCCTTATTTGCAGATGGGTAAAAGAAAGCTCCTCCCTCCACACTAGTTAACCCCAGGAAAAACCATCGTTTCTCAACGGGCAATTAACGACGATAAATTTGAGTTCCGCTTAAATGTAAAACACCCTATTTTAGGCGAGGTTTACCGACAGATTGGTGTTTTTTTCCCTGAAAAGTAAAGCTAGCGCTATGATAGCTAAAGGTTTCTTACTTAAAGTGGCTGTGGCAGAATGGGTGAGTTTAAAATCTAAGCTAATAATTAAGGAACCACTTCATGACCGCGATACAAAGTAGCAGCTGGACCACCCGAGTCTTAGACAAAGTGGAAAAAGTTGGCAATAAACTACCTGATCCAGCGATTATCTTTTTTATCTGTTTATTAGTCATATGGGTCTTATCGGCCATATTTTCGAATTTTACTTTTAGTGCTATTGATCCTCGAACTGGTGAAGCTGTGGTTGTGAATAACTTGCTCACTGGTGAGTCTATGGCTGACTTCTTATCTCGCATGGTAAAAGTATTTACTGGTTTCGCACCATTGGGTGTTGTATTAGTTGCCATGCTTGGCGTTGGCGTTGCAGAACATTCAGGCTTTATCAGCGCTTGTCTTAAACGTATGCTTGATGTCACGCCTAAAGTATTGTTAACACCTATGATAGTGTTAATTGCTATTGTTAGTCACACAGCTACTGATGCAGGTTATGTATTAGTAATTCCTTTGGCAGGTATTGTTTTCTACGCCATGGGTAGACATCCTTTAGCGGGTATAGCCGCGGCTTTTGCTGGGGTCAGTGGTGGTTTTTGCGCTAATTTTATTCCATCAGCAATTGATCCACTTTTACAAAGCTTTACTCAAAGTGCCGCACAAATTATTGACCCTAACATTCAAGTCAATCCACTTAATAATTGGCTTTTTAATTCTATCTCTTGTTTGTTAGTTGTAGGCATTGCTTGGTACCTGACTGATAAAGTGATTGAGCCTCGATTAAAAAATGTAGCCGTTGATGGTGACCCTGACAAAATACCTAAAATTCATGATCTGTCACCAAAAGAAAGTAAGGCACTAAGAATTGCTATGGGTGTTATGTTAGCGGCTATTATTTTACTCGTTGCTGTTTTAGTTCCCGAAGATTCTCCAATGCGCGCAGAAAATGGCAAGCTATCATCTTTTTCAGCTCCGATTATGCAATCCATTGTCCCCTTAATATTTTTATTGTTTTTACTACCTGGTGTGGTTTATGGCTTTGTGTCTGGTACCTACAAAAATAGTAAAGACATGGTCGATAGCATGACAAAAGCAATGCATGGCATGAGTTATTATATTGTGATGGCTTTTTTCTGTGCTTTATTTATCGATGCCTTTGGTAAGTCTAACCTTGGCGCCTTGTTAGCCATTGAGGGCGGTCAACTGCTCAAGTCGCTCGGCCTACCTAATATGGTCACTATTGTTGGTATTATTTTCTTAACCGCTTTTGTGAATATTTTTATCGGCTCATCATCAGCCAAGTGGGCATTGCTCGGGCCAATTTTTGTGCCCATGTTAATGCAATTAAACATATCGCCAGATTTAACCCAAGCAGCCTATCGGCTAGGCGACTCATCATCAAATGTTATTACACCGTTAATGCCATACTTTCCTTTAGTGGTTGTCTACTGTCAACGCTACGTGAAGTCTACGGGTATTGGTACATTACTCTCTTTAATGTTGCCATTTTCAATCAGTCTTTTAGTTTTATGGACGGCATTCCTATTAATTTATTGGGGACTTGGAATACCTTTAGGTGTGCAATCAAGTTATGTATACCCTGCTGTTTAGTAGGGTTCTATTTTTGAATTTAATTACTTCAAAAACTTTTACTCCCAAGCATTCAGGTTAATGCCAAAAATAACAATATCGTTTATTTAAAGACTCCTGTGAGATCTCAAAATGCTTAATCCAGATTTTATCAATGCACTTATCGGTGGCATTTTAATCGGACTAGCCGCTTCAGGCATGATGTGGGCAAATGGACGTATTATGGGCGTGAGTGGAATTATAAACGGATTACTTACACCACGAACTAAAAATATTTTGTGGCGAGTTTTATTTTTATTAGGAATTATTTTAGGAAGTTTTTTTATTCCTAAAATAGGCTTTTCAATTATGGAAACCCCTTTTGATCGTGGTATCACATCAGCGATTTTTGGTGGGCTGCTGGTTGGAGTCGGCACTAAGCTAGGCAGTGGATGCACCAGTGGTCATGGTGTTTGCGGTATCAGTCGATTTTCTTTTCGGTCATTAGCAGCCACAATTGTTTTCATTCTTATGGGAATAATAACCGTCGCTTTATTTAATCACTTTTTAGGTAGTTCATAGTGAAAATTATTAAAACAGGAACAGTCCCTTTTGCTGCTGGAATTTTATTTTCAATTGGGCTAGGTGTTTCTGGCATGACAGAGCCAGCTAAAATTATTGCCTTTCTTGATATATTTGGTCATTGGGATCCCAGCCTTATTTTCGTTATGATTGGTGCTATCAGTGTGAATGCTATTTTACATAGATTCATTATCAAAAAACCTAAACCACTTTTTGACAAAAAATTTCACCTTCCAACAAAGACGCAGTTAGATAAAAAACTGCTTATCGGAGCAATGCTATTTGGAATCGGATGGGGCGTCACAGGACTTTGTCCAGGACCTGGGCTTGCCTCAATATCGAGTGGTAATAGTTATTCTCTGGTATTTGTTGCAGCCCTAGTTTGTGGCATGGCTTTAGTTAAAGTAATTGAATCCAAAAAAATAAAATAACTAAGGATTAAAT
>CAYPMT010000032.1:0-19884 GCA_964411875.1 uncultured Kangiellaceae bacterium | reverse complement strand
AGACACAAGAGCCTATTCAAACGAGTATCAACTTAGTTGATGTTTATAGTTAATTTTTTGCTTAATAATAACGACTTTTTCAGAATTAATTAAAAAATAACAAAAAGCTATAACTCTTAAGATTTATTGGTTTTTTTTAATATCAATAAATTTTTTCTTCTACACTTAAATTTACTCACTTTAATATTTTAACAATCCTGGTGAGTTGGTGTTAAGTCAATATTATTCTATTTAAATACTTACGTTGTTTACATAATAGAAAGGAGTAAGAAATTATCATGAAAATACGTATTAATAATGTTTATAGTTCAAAGGTTTCCAGGTTTAGCTTAAAGGTTAACTCAATTTTTGTTCAAGGTTTTGTAATTTGTTTATTGGTTATGAGTGGGGTACATGCTTTGCCGATATGATAGTAAGTTAAAATGCTTATAGCTAAAAGTGACATCACTTGGTCATTTATATGCAAAACAGAAGAGTTCTACTTTTTCAGATTTTTTTAATATCAATGGGCTTATAAGAACATGTGATGTAATTACCATCCAATCGAACATTGTTTTTCAACCGTCATCAAAAAATCGATACATCCTCATAAAAAAGCTCATGCAATTGCCAGAGCTTTTTATTATTCAGGTTATCTTTATTTTTCGATTTATTAGATTGATTCAGTTAGCTAAAACTATTTACCTAGAAGCTACCAGTTTTTTATAGCCAGTTTTTTGGCTCAATCTATTTATAGCAGACTAACTATCGCCAACAAATTGACTTCTAGCAACATTTATTTCGATTAAGTTATTGATAATGTTGATTATTTTTACCTGGTACAACTTTTGCTTTACTAGTAGTAGTACTAATTAATTGACGCGTAAATCATAGGAAAATAAGTATGGCGAATGAAGATCAAGATCTTGAGTTAGATGTCGAAGAAAAAAAGGGCGGCAGTAAAATGATGATTATCATCATTGCAGCAGTCGTTTTATTAGGTGGAGGAGGTGCTGCTGCTTTTTTCTTGATGGGTGATGATAAAGCCAAGCCTGCCGCTGCCGAAGGCGAGGAAACTGAAGTAGTAGTCGAAAAAGAAACGCCTGAATATGTTGGTGTTCCAGAGTCTATAACAAGTAATTTACCAGGAAAACATAAAAGCCGTACGGTACAAATTAAAATGAGCTTTATGGTAAGAGGTAGCGATAAGGTTGATCTAGTTAAAGACCATATGCCTCGTTTAAAAAATGATGTATTAATGCTAGTCAGTCAACAATCTGCGGATGAACTGAAAACCCCTGAAGGCAGAACCTTATTACAAGAAAGGTCTTTAGAAACAGTACAGGCGACTATGACTGATTTAGTCGGTGATCCAACGATAGCAAAAGTTCTTTTCGTTAGCTTTGTAATGCAGTAATTATTATGTCTGATTTATTAAGCCAAGATGAAATTGATGCGCTACTTCATGGTGTTGATGATGGTGATATCGAAACAGAAGAGGAGTCTCTTGACCCATCAGATGCACGCAATTATGATTTTTCATCACAAGATCGTATTGTCCGCGGGAGAATGCCATCGTTAGAGATGGTGAATGAACGCTTTGCAAGACATATGCGAATTAGTTTATTCAACATGATGAGAAGAAGCGCAGAAGTTTCAGTCAATGGTATTCAAATGATTAAGTTCAATGAATACATACATTCACTGTTTGTTCCAACCAGTTTAAATATGGTTCGTATCAACCCTTTAAGAGGCACATCACTCTTTACCTTAGAAGCTAAATTGGTTTTCATTTTAGTCGATAACTTTTTTGGTGGTGATGGTCGATTTCATGCAAAGATTGAAGGGCGAGAATTTACGCCAACTGAAAGACGAATTGTCGGTAAATTTTTAGATTTGGTTTTTGTTGATTTAAAAGAAGCTTGGTCGCCAGTTTTGAATGTTGATTTTGAATATACCGATTCAGAAGTTAACCCTGCTCTTGCAACAATTGTTAGTCCCTCGGAAGTGGTTTGTGTTTGTAGCTTTAATGTTGAGCTTGATGGCGGTGGTGGAAATTTCCATGTCACCATGCCTTATTCAATGCTAGAGCCTATAAGAGATAAGCTTGATGCCGGTATTCAAAGTGATCGTAGTGATGTTGATGAGCGTTGGGCTGATGCATTGTGCGAAGAAGTTTTGACGGCAGAAGTCGATATTACGACAAATTTAATTGAAACGGAGGTTAGTTTAAGAGATGTCATGGAGTTTAAAGAAGGCGATATTATCCCTGTTGATTTACCTGATTTAGTAACGCTATATGCTCACGAAACACCTTGTTTTAGGGCAAAAGTAGGTAAGTCTAATGGCTACTTAGCCGTAAAAGTAGAAGAAGAAATTTCTCGTGATCATATTAATCGAACAATTTTGGAGAGTTAAACAATGAGTGATGACGATCAAGGTACAGATGATTGGGGTGATGCCATGAATGAGCAAGCGACTAAAGAAGCTGAAGTGGCAACTATGGATGAGCTGAAAGAAGATTTTGATATCAATGATGTTAATAATGAAAAGCTCGATGTCATTCTTGATATTCCAGTATCACTTTCGTTAGAGGTAGGACGAACAAAAATTCCAATTCGTAACTTACTTCAGTTAGCTCAAGGTTCAGTTATTGAGCTTGATCGATTAGCAGGTGAACCCTTAGATGTTATGGTTAACGGTACTCTAATTGCCCATGGTGAAGTTGTGGTTGTTAATGAAAAATATGGTATTCGGTTAACGGATGTTATGAGCCCAGCAGAAAGGATCAAAAAACTACGATGAAAATATTAATTAATAATATCTATAGCTCAAAAGCTTCAAAGTTTGGTTTGAAAGTAAATGCTATTTTAATTAAATCTTTTGTGGTTGGTTTAATTCTTTTAAGTGGAGTACATTTTTTAGAAGCTGCTGATTCGAGTGAAGTAGTCGCGGATAAAATGCTACCCATGCTTGCTGGCTTAGTTGGTGTCTTAGCGGTTATTTTTTTGTTAGCTTTTATTTTTAAAAAAGTGACAAGTTTAAATGTGGTATCTAAAAATATCAGTATTGTGGAGTCGCAAAATATTGGTGCTAAGGAAAAGTTAGTCGTGGTTGAAATACAAGATGAACAATATTTGCTGGGTGTAACCAGCCATCAAATTAGCCCAATCTGTGAGCTCAGAGAGCCCATCATTAAAACCAAGCCCGAATTGAGTTTTGATAAGTTGATGGAAAAGATTAAAAATGCATCCCAACGAGTGAAGTAAATGTTAAGAGCATTTGTTGTATTATTTTTATTACTTTCTTCATCATGCTTAATGGCAGATACGGGTATTCCGGTATTAAATATTGAAACCAATACTTCGGGAGATCAAAAATATAGTGTAACTTTGCAAGTATTGGGTTTAATGACCCTGCTGACATTTCTGCCAGCCATTGTGATGATGATGACGTCTTTTATTCGAATTACGGTTGTTTTTGCCATTTTAAGACAAGCCCTTGGTATGCAACAAACACCGAGTAACCAGATCTTAGTTGGATTAAGCTTATTTTTAACCTTTTTTATTATGTCACCAGTGATTGAACGGGTGAATGAGCAAGCAGTTCAGCCTTATCTCGATGAATCAATTTCAGCTAAACAAGCGATTGAAATGGCTAAATTACCCTTCAGTCAATTTATGTATGGACAAACTAGAGAGACAGACTTAACTCTCTTTATGAATTTAGCCAGCATTGAAGAATTAAAAAATGATGAAATGCCGCCTTTTACTGTATTGGTTCCAGCTTTTATTATTAGTGAGTTAAAAACAGCCTTTCAAATAGGTTTTTTGCTTTTTATACCTTTCCTTATTATCGATTTAGTCATTGCTAGTATTTTAATGGCTATGGGTATGATGATGTTATCACCACTGATTATTTCATTGCCCTTTAAAATTATGTTGTTTGTTTTAATTGATGGTTGGGTGTTAGTTGTTGGAACATTGGCGAATAGTTTTACTTAGCCTAATAGCCACTAGAAAATTGTAGGTAGAAACGTGTCACCAGAAATTACTGTAGAAGTTTTTAGAAATGCACTTTATGTGATTATTTTATTAGTGTCTGCGACGATTGTTCCTGGATTAATTGTTGGTTTGTTAATCGCTATTTTTCAAGCGGCGACGAGCATTAATGAACAAACCCTTTCTTTCTTACCAAGACTTTTAATTACTTTGGGCGCTTTGATTTTTTTGGCAGACTGGTTTTTTTCAACGTTAATTAGCTTTGCCAATGAGCTTTACTTTTCTATTCCCGAATTAATTGGTTAGTCATGATTGATGCTGAGCAAATACTTTCAATGATGGCAGCTTATATTCTGCCTTTTGCTCGCTTATCTGGTTTTTTGATGGTTATTGTTGTTATCGGCTCGCGTAATTTCCCACCTCGCTTTAGATTATTATTATCCTTGGCTATTTTGATTTTAATTGTACCTATATTACCTGAAACTCAACCAGTTGAACTCTTTTCATTAAATAGCTTTATATTAATTATTAAGCAAACGCTTATTGGTGTCTTATTAGGATTCATCTCCCGTTTATTACTTGAAACATTTGTTGTAGGTGGACAAATTATTGCAATGCAATCGGGGTTAGGTTTTGCCTCATTGGTTGATCCTGCTAATGGAAACAGTGTGCCAGCAGTCAGTCAGTTTTTTCTCATTTTAACGACCTTATTATTTTTGTCTTTTGACGGTCACCTTTACATGATTCGACTAGTAGTGGAAAGCTTTAGTTCTTTACCTATTGGACAAGAACAAAACTTTTTTGAAATGTTTTATCAAGTCGCTATTTGGACAAAATGGATCTTTGCAACCGCTTTTATGATGGCTTTAGTTGCTGTAGCAGCATTGCTAATTGTTAATGTTTCTTTTGGTGTGATGACTCGTGCAGCCCCACAAATTAATTTGTTTGTGGTTGGTTTTCCTTTGACTATGGTTGTTGGGCTAATTTTAGTTTGGGTGATCTTGGCAAATTTTTTACCTTATTTTGAACAACAATTATCACGTGCTAATTTGTTGATTTGTGAACTGATTGCATTGGAGTGTAGCTAAATGGCTGAAACAGATGCCGGTGAACGCTCCGAACAGGCGACCCCCAAGCGTCAGCAAGAGGCGCGAGATAAAGGGCAAGTCGCCCGCTCGAAAGAATTAACAACCGCCTTATTGTTAATTACAGCATCCATTGGACTTTATTCATTTTCAGGCAACATCGGTAACCAGTTTGCCATTATGGCTCGTAAAGCTTGGCAACTGGATAGAAAGCAGTTTTTCAATAGGACCCAAATGCTTGATGCTATTAGTCAGTTAAGTTACGAGGTTTTTTTAGCACTTTCGCCACTGTTTATTTTGTTATTTGCACTTGGGCTTTTCTCACCATTATTAACAGGTGGGTTTTCTTTTAGTAGCAAAGCGTTAGCACCTAAGCTAAGTAAAATGTCGATACCTAAAGGTTTGAAACGTATGTTTGGTTTACATGCATTAATGGAGTTGCTTAAAGCGCTAGCAAAAGTTTTAGTCATTTCATTAGTAGCTTATTTAGTTATTGTTCAGGTTTTCCCTGACTTATTAAATTTGGGTTCCTGGGATGTTAATTTGGGTATTGCTCGAGCCATGGATTTGGTTTCGTTAAGTTTCTTTTTGATTTCATTATCATTATTACTGATTGCTTTAATTGATGTGCCGTATCAAATTTGGAATCACAATAAACAATTAAAAATGACTAAACAAGAAATTAAAGATGAATTTAAAGAAATGGAGGGTAAACCTGAAGTTAAAAGTAGGATCCGCCAAGTACAAAGAGAAATTTCTCAAAGGCGTATGATGGAAGCCATTCCTGATGCCGATGTTGTGGTAACTAACCCGGAACATTATTCCGTTGCAATCAAGTACGACGCTTTACGCTCCAGTGCACCTATTGTTGTTGCTAAAGGTGTTGATATTGTCGCTATGCAAATTAGAAAAGTAGCCATTGCGAATAATATTGAGATTTTACCAGCACCAGCTTTAGCAAGAGCACTATATTATTCCACCAAACTTGATCGAGAGATTCCACAAGGGCTGTATTTGTCAGTTGCACAAGTACTGGCTTATATCTTCCAGTTGAAAAAATTCAGACAAGGTAAGGCTGATAGACCTTCATCATTAAAAGATTTAAATATACCTGATGAATTAAAGCGTTAAATAAGTAAAAAGTTTTTAGCCGAAGACTTAGAGAAAGAGACGTTAGAAAAAAAGAGACTAGAAAAAGAGAAATTTATGAGTGAGTTAGCTGGACAAAGATTATCATCCAATGGCATAGCAGGTTTAGGTACGCCGATATTATTGCTAATTTTATTAGCGATGATGATTTTGCCTATGCCGACTTTTTTGCTCGATATTTTATTTACCTTTAATATTTCACTGGCCTTAGTCGTTATATTATCAACAGTTTATGCCAATAGACCATTAGACTTTACAGTTTTCCCAACTATTTTATTGGTAACGACTTTAATGCGCCTATCGCTTAATGTTGCCTCTACGCGTGTTGTTTTAATTAATGGTCATACGGGATCAGGCGCCGCTGGTAATGTGATTGAGTCATTTGGTTCGGTTGTTATTGGTGGAAACTATGCTGTTGGTTTAGTGGTTTTTGCCATTCTAGTGATTATTAATTTTGTGGTGGTCACTAAAGGTGCTGGTCGTATATCAGAAGTTAGTGCGCGATTCACTTTAGATGCCATGCCCGGTAAACAAATGGCGATTGATGCAGATTTGAATGCTGGATTACTGACTCAAGAAGAAGCTCGCGATAGGCGAGAAGAAGTTGCTAAAGAGGCTGATTTTTATGGTGCAATGGATGGTGCATCTAAATTTGTACGTGGTGACGCAGTTGCTGGCATATTAATTTTGTTAATTAATATTTTAGGTGGTATTGCCGTTGGTATGGGTCAACATAATTTAAATTTTTCTACAGCCATGCAATATTACACTTTGTTAACCATTGGTGATGGTTTGGTCGCTCAAATCCCCGCATTGCTACTTTCGACTGCTGCTGCAATTATGGTGACTCGACAAAATACGTCTCAAAATATGGGCGAGCAGCTAATTAATCAGCTTTTTAGGAATCCTAAAGCACCTTATATTTGTGCCGCTGTTTTATTTATTATGGGAATTATTCCTGGCATGCCCCATTTTGCTTTTTTGTTTCTAGCTTTAGGGGCAGCGGGCGTTGGTTATTTAGTTGAAGCAAAAAACCAACAGAAGAAAATAGCGGAAGAGCAACAAGCCTTGCAAGAGATTGAATCGCCAGAAACACCAAGTATTAAAGAGTTAAGTTGGGAAGATGTCCCTCAGGTTGATCAAATTGGATTAGAAGTTGGTTATCGATTGATTCCCATGGTGGATCCTGCTCAAGATGGTAAATTAATGGGACGGATTAAAGGTGTTCGAAAAAAGGTTTCTCAAGAACTGGGATTTTTAGTTTCGCCTGTTCATATTAGGGATAATTTAGATTTATCCCCCAACAATTATCGAATTGCTATTTTAGGTGCAACTGTAGGTGAAGCAGAAATTTATCCGGATAAAGAGTTAGCGATTAATCCCGGACAAGTTTTTGGTACGCTTGAAGGCGTTGAAACGAGGGATCCTGCTTTTGATTTAGAAGCCGTTTGGATTGAGCCAAGTAATCGAGATAATGCTCAAGCACTTGGTTATACGGTTGTTGATGCCAGTACTGTTATTGCAACACATTTAAGTCACTTAGTGCAAAATCATGCAGCAGAGTTATTTGGTCACGAAGAGGCTGAGCAAATGCTTAAAGGTTTAGCCAAGTCGGCACCTAAATTAGCTGATAGTCTTGTGCCAGAAACCATTAGTTTAGGTGTGTTGGTTAAAGTATTACAAAACCTTTTACTTGAGCAAGTTCCTATTAAAGATATTCGTACTATCGCTGAGACATTGGCTGAGTTTTCAGGGCGTAGTCAAGAACCCGTCGTTTTAACCACTGCTGTGCGGATTGCTTTAAGTCGATTAATTGTCCAAACAATCAATGGCTTACAGCAAGAAATTCCTGTTGCTACACTGGCGCCAGAGCTGGAACAGATATTGCAACAGACTATATCAGAAGGACAAAATGATGCCGCTGGTATTGAGCCTGGGCTTGCTGACCGAATTCAACAGTCATTAAAAGAATTGGTTAATCAACAAGAAGCAGCAGGACAACCAGCCATATTACTAACAGCGCCGCTTTTACGTCCTTGGTTGGCTAAGTTTGTTAGATTTGGGGTGAAAGGTCTTCATGTGTTGAGTTATCAAGAGGTCCCCGATAACAAGCAAATTAAAGTGATAGCAACTATTGGTAATAATGGAGCCTAAAGTTGATTAAGTATTATGAGATAGTTTAATGAAAGTAAAACGTTTTTATGGTGACAATATTCGTTCAGCGTTAAACCAAGTGTCTGAGACTTTTGGTGAAGAGGCGGCAATTCTTTCGACGCAAAAAATAGCAGATGGTGTAGAAGTTATTGCTGCTTTAGATTATGACGAAAAACTGTTAGCTAAAACAGCGATTACTAATTCGAACGGTGAAAGAGCAGAAAGTGAGCAGTCAGAAATGTCTGCAGCCATACAAGCTAACAAAACGAATGAAAGTGTTTCATTCAATAAAAACAATACAAAAGAGCAACGCTTATCGAATAACGGCAATCTTGCTGAGGACTTTTCTCAGCACCAACAATTTTCTCAAGAGTTAGAAGAAACTGAGTTAGTAAATAATGATTTAAATAATCAACACTCGGTTATAGAAAGTTTATCTGTTACTCACAACTCTGAAAGTCATACCACTAAAAATAGTTATTTTGAAAGTAATACTAATCCTGAAAATAATAACAGTATTTCAGAACTTCCAACGGATCCTAGTTTAAGTTTAGTTAAACAAGAGCTATCCCTTATGCGTAATATGATGAATGAACAACTTAAAGGTATGGCTTGGAATCAATTTGCAGAGAAAAGTCCACACCAAGTTATGTTAGTAAAGCAGTTATCTGCATTGGGTTTTAATTCATTCGTGATTAACGAAATGCTACCGCATATTAAAAACTCAAAAGAGACTGACTTAAGTTGGAGTAAACTATTGGCACTACTAGTAAACCGTTTACCGATTAAACAAACTGAGCTCTTAAAGCAGGGCGGAATTTACTGCTTTTTGGGGGCAACTGGTGTTGGTAAGACGACAACAATTGCCAAGATAGCCGCCCAATTTGTACTTCAACATGGTGCAGATTCAGTCGCGTTAATTTCAACCGATAATTATCGAATCTCTGCGCAAGAACAGTTAAACACTTTTGCACATATTCTCAATTTGCCAACGATTAAAACGGGCAAGCAAATGAGTCTCAATAAAGCATTAGAACAATATGCAGATAAAAAACTAATTTTAATTGATACCGCTGGCTTTAGTACGAAAGATGAATTGTTTGAGCGACAACTAAAAGTGATTAATCAATGTGATAAAGAAATACAGCGAGTTTTTCTAATGTCTGCGGCAAGCCAGCAACAGGTTCTACAACATTGCTTTGATTTGTTTTCACCCTTTAAACTAGATGCTTGTGTTATGACTAAAATCGATGAGGCAACAAGCCTAGGCGAGGCTTTAAGTGTTGTGGTTGAGAAAAATATTCCCTTGCTATATACCACTCATGGTCAAAAAGTACCTAATGATATTGCTCCAGCAAAAGGGGTCGATTTAATCGCAAAGTCAGTTTCGTTATCAAATCGATATAAACGTGTCATTGATGAATGGGACATGCTGAATAATATTGAATATGCTTAGTTAATGATGTTAATAAGTAAGTCGCCTAGCAATGAATTAAATGGTCTTCAAGATGTTTGTCATCAAGTAGATCGGGTGATTATTAAAAAATGCTCTATGCTTAATAAGATAAAAAGTTGTCCAGTATTGTATAAAAACCTGTCGAGAAATAAGAATAATCAGGAGAATGAGGTTTGAATCAAGTTGCTAATCTATCGCCAGCTGTTGGCCTAAAGCCAGTGAAAGTTATTGCTGTTACTGGTGGTAAAGGTGGTGTTGGAAAAACTAGCGTTTCGGTTAACCTGGCTGTCAGTTTAAGTCAACAAGGCTTCAAGGTAATGTTATTAGATGCCGACTTAGGTTTAGCCAATATTGATGTGATGTTGGGTTTAACCGCCAAGCAAAACCTTTCTCATGTTCTTAACGGAGAGTGTGATCTTAAAGATATTGTGCTTCAAGGGCCTCAGGGTTTACAGATTATTCCGGCATCATCAGGAACAAAAAATATGGCCGAACTTTCGTTAGCAGAGCATACGGGTATTATTCAAGCATTCAGTGATATTGGTCATCATTTAGACTTTTTAATTATTGATACTGCGGCAGGAATCACTGATATGGTCGTCAGTTTTACGCAAGCATCGCAAGATATTATTGCTGTTGTCTGTAATGAGCCTACCTCAATTACTGATGCTTATGCATTAATGAAAGTGCTGAATAAAGATTATAGCCTCGATAGATTTCATGTATTGGCTAATATGGTTCAGACGAGTAAAGAAGGTCGAGAACTATTTGCAACACTTAGTGGTGTTTGCGATCGATTTTTAGATGTGACATTAAACTATCTTGGTTCAATTCCGTCCGATGAAAACTTACGTAAAGCGGTAAGAAAGCAAAAACCATTAGTTGAAGCTTTTCCAAGAAGCGGTGCTTCTATAGCGCTTAAAAGTTTAGCTAAAAAAGTACAAAAGTGGCCAATGCCTAAGGATGCTAGTGGCTGTATTGAGTTTTTTATGGAGCGTTTAGTGGCTAGAGCCGGTTAATCGTTTAATTAATTGTTTATAGGGTTAGTTTCGTGGTTGGTGCGAAAACATACAGTCAAATACAACAACAAGACTTTGCGACCAAGTATGCATCTTTGGTGAAGCGAATTGCTCATCATTTGTTGGCTCGATTACCTTCGAGTGTTCAATTAGAAGATTTATTACAAGCAGGCATGTTGGGTTTACTCGAAGCTCGTAATAACTTTGATGCCAGTAAAGGTGCAAGCTTTGAAACCTTTGCAGGTATTCGGATCCGAGGCTCAATGATTGATGAGATACGTCGGGGTGACTGGGTACCGCGCTCGGTACATAAAAATGCACGCGCTATCGCTCAAGCTATTCAGCAAATTGAGCAAGCAACTGGGCGAGATGCAAGAGATACAGAAGTAGCGGAAAAACTATCAATCAATGTCGAAGAGTATCGGCAAATTCTCATGGAAGTAAATAGCGGTCATATGATGGATTTTGAAGCGATAGGTGTCAGTGAAGATGATTTTTCTGATGGCTTATCTACTTCAGCCTTAACCCCGCTTGAAAGAATTCAAAAAGAAGATTTCCGAAACTGCTTAGCTGAGGCGATAGCTTCTTTGCCTGAAAGAGAAAAATTAGTCCTAGCCCTTTATTATGATGAAGAGCTCAATTTTAAGGAGATCGGCGAAATTATGGGCGTTAGTGAGTCTCGTATTAGTCAGATCAATAGCCAAGCGATGTTAAGACTACAATCTCGTTTAAAAGATTGGCAGAAATAGGGATTATTGACTAAATTTTAGAGTAGTGGTTTAAAAAACAGAATTTCAGTTATTTCGTATGGAGATATGTTTTGGATAAGAACATGAAAATCTTAGTCGTCGACGACTTTTCTACAATGCGACGCATTATTAAGAATTTACTCAGAGACTTAGGGTTTACCAATACCCAAGAAGCTGATGATGGTTTGACAGCTCTGCCTATGTTGCAAAATGGTGACTTTGACTTTTTGGTGACAGATTGGAACATGCCCGGCATGCAAGGTATCGATTTGTTGAAAGAAGTGAGAGCTGATGAAAAATTAAAATCTCTACCAGTCCTTATGGTTACTGCTGAGTCAAAGCGGGAGCAAATCATTGAGGCTGCTCAAGCGGGTGTTAATGGTTACATTGTTAAACCTTTCACTGCAGCTACCTTGAATGAAAAGCTCGATAAAATCTTTGAACGCATTGGTTAAGGACATAGGGATACTAATTTGATGAATTTATCTGATAAGCAAGAAAGAGAGCAAATGATCATTCAAGTTAAAAGCTTGTTGGGTCATTTAGAAAATGAACAAATTGATGAAGCAGAAGGAATTATTAATTCATTCGCTAATGAGGAGAGTGACTTATTTAATGAGGTCGGTCAATTAACTCGTCAGCTTTATGATTCGTTAAATAGCTTTAATGTTGAATCTAGTATTGTTGATATGACAGCGCAAGAAATGCCCAGTGCGCGTGATAGATTGAACTACGTAATTGAGTCGACTGAAAAAGCCGCAAATACGACTATGGATAAAGTTGAAGCTTGTAATCTTTTAACTGAGAAACTCATTGATGAGTCAGATAGTTTAATGGGGGAGTGGGATAAA
This sequence comes from uncultured Kangiellaceae bacterium, assembly GCA_964411875.1. Classification (GTDB taxonomy): domain Bacteria; phylum Pseudomonadota; class Gammaproteobacteria; order Enterobacterales; family Kangiellaceae; genus Aliikangiella. The sequence continues at coordinate 7,441 of CAYPMT010000032.1, read as the reverse complement.
CTTTATCGCCGAGAGCTAGATGTTACGGAGTTTAAAAACCTTTGTGGACGCATTGGTGACAATTTAAATAAGAATAAAGAATCATCACTTGAACTTAAAAAAGGCTTATCTGATGTTTTAATGGCGCAAGAGTATCAAGACTTAACTGGACAAGTAATTCGACAAGTGATTGAGTTAGTTCAAACGTTTGAAGATAACATGATTCATTTGATTAAGGTGTTTGGTCATATTGAAAAATATGATGAAGCAAAAAATAAAGATACAGAGAAAAGTGGTTTGAAAGCAGAAGGACCTATTGTAGATGCTGATAAACGAAGTGATGTCGTTAATAACCAAGATGAAGTTGATGATCTTTTATCGAGTTTGGGCTTTTAGGAGTAACTAATGTCATTTGACGCTGATAATGAGATTCTACAGGACTTCCTAATTGAAGCAGGGGAGATTTTAGAAGATCTTTCTGAACAATTAGTTTCATTGGAAAATGAACCAACTAATATGGATTTATTAAATGCCATATTTAGAGGCTTTCATACGGTAAAAGGGGGCTCAGGTTTTTTAAATTTAGATGCTCTAGTTGAAGTCTGCCATATCACCGAAAATATTTTTGACATTCTGCGTAATGGTGAGAGGGAAGCAGACGCAGAGCTAATGGATTGTATTTTACAGGCTCTCGACATTGTTAATGATATGTTTGATTCTGTGAGAGCAGGTGAAAATCCGGAGTCTGCAGAACCAGAGTTTTTAGCTAAACTAGGCACTTATGCAGCCCCCGCGGGAGCTCCTGCACCAAGCGAAGCGCCTGCAGCTGAAGAAAATCAAAGTGATGAATCTATCAGTGATGAAGAGTTTGATAGTATAGTTAGTGAGCCTGCAGCAACGAATGAAGCGAGTTCATCTGAAGTAGCAAGTGGTGATGATATCACTGACGATGAATTCGAATCCTTGTTGGATGATATTCATGGTAAAGGTAGTTTTTCTGCAGATGATAAAACTAATGACACCAGTAGTGCTTCGACGACTGATGCTAATCAATCATCAGGTGACGATGACTTATTCGGCTTTGATGAGCCAGCTGCAACTAATAATAACGACATCACTGACGAAGAGTTTGAAAATTTATTGGACGAGCTGCACGGTAAGGATGGTGGTGGTAGTCAAGATGATAGCAAAAATGCAGTTGTCGAAAAAAATTCTGAGTTAATTAATGATGATGAATTTGAAAATTTGCTTGATGAACTTCATGGCGCAGGCAAAGGCCCCGTTTCTGAACAACCCAAACCTAAAAGCTCACCGAAGCAAGAAAATCAACCAGCAGCTGCACCGACTCCAGCAGCTAAACCAACTGAAAAAACAAGTGTCCCTTCTAAGGGAACATCGGCTAGTCAGGCTAAGCCAGAACCAGCTAAACCAGCGGTAGCTAAAAAACCAGTGACAGCTAATGTAACAGAGGCAACGGTAAGGGTTGATACACGTCGTTTAGATGACATTATGAATATGGTTGGTGAGCTGGTACTCGCTCGAAATCGTTTAAAAACAATTGGCCAATCAAGCCAAGATGAAAGTTTAACAAAAGCAATTGCAAATCTTGATATTGTTACAGGAGATTTACAAGGTGCAGTGATGAAGACTCGAATGCAACCGATCAAAAAAGTTTTTGGTCGCTTCCCCAGAGTTGTTCGTGACTTAGCAAGGAGTTTGAAAAAGGAAATTACACTTGAAATGGTTGGCGAAGATACTGACTTAGATAAAAATTTAGTTGAAGCTTTAGCTGACCCTCTAGTGCATTTGGTTAGAAACTCAGTTGATCATGGCATCGAATTACCAGAAGAGCGTGTTGCTAACGATAAACCAAGAAACGGCACTATTGTTCTTTCGGCGGCACAAGAAGGAGATCATATTTTATTATCAATAGAAGATGATGGTAAAGGTATGAATGCTGATGTGCTAAGGGGTATTGCAGTTGCCAAAGGCTTGATGGATAAGGAACAAGCTGAGCGGTTAACAGACACCGAATGTTATAATCTAATTTTTATGGCCGGCTTTTCTACCAAGCAAGAAATTTCTGATATATCGGGTCGTGGTGTCGGTATGGATGTGGTTAAAACTAAAATAACCCAGCTTAATGGTTCAGTTTCAATTGATTCCACGTTAGGTAAAGGAACAAAATTATCGATTAAAGTACCACTGACTTTAGCCATTTTACCGACACTGATGGTTAAAGTGAAAGAGCAGTCATTTGCTTTGCCTTTAACCTCTGTGAACGAAATCTTTCATTTAGACTTAACAAAAACTAATAAGGTTGATGGACAGCTAGTCGTAGTTGTTAGAGAAAAACCGCTACCATTATTTTTCTTGAATGAATGGTTAGCACGAAATGTATCTCTAGGTAAAAGAGATAGCGAAGGTCATGTTGTTTTAGTTCAAGTAGGTACTCAACGCGTTGGTTTTGTTGTTGATTCACTTATTGGTCAAGAAGAGGTCGTGATTAAACCACTAGGCAAATCTTTACAAGGTACGCCTGGTATGGCTGGAGCAACTATTACAAGTGACGGTGGTATTGCATTAATTATTGATATACCCAATTTGCTAAGACATTATGCCGCTTAAAGCGCTATGTTGTTTAGAACTGCACGGCTTAATTTTTACAACTACCTTTTTATTAATGATCAATAAAGATTAAGTTTTGCCATTAGTTAAACTTGGAGTTATAGGTCAGTGAGTATTAAGGTCTTAATTGTTGATGACTCTCATTTTTTCTGCCGACGAGTTGGAAAAATGCTGAGTAGTGCTCCTGATATCAAAGTTGTTGGTGTTGCTTATAATGGCCAAGAAGCCATTCTTAAAGCTCAAGAATTAAAACCCGATGTTATAACGCTTGATGTCGAAATGCCTGTTATGGACGGTGTTACGGCCCTTAAAGAAATCAAAAAAGTTTGTAAAGCCAGTGTGTTAATGTTGTCATCATTAACTTATGACAATGCTAAAGTAACTATTGATGCACTTGAGGTGGGTGCAGCAGATTTTTTATTAAAATCTTATGAAAGTTTGTCATCAGACAATAGTGGGATGATAAAAAAAATATGCAGTAAAATTCGCCAGGTTTATCATATTAACCAGGTTGCATTAGGCCAATTTTCATCAAGTGAAAAAACGTCATCATTAGCTAACGCTAATATCCAGCAAAGCTTCCAGCACTCTAATGAGCAAGCTCAATCAAAAGAAGGCCGATTAACTATTCATGCTGAAAATAAAATGATTGTTATTGGTGCATCTACTGGTGGGCCATTAGCATTAAAAAAAATATTGATGTTGTTATCAAAAGATTATCCACTGCCGATTGTAATTGTACAACATATGCCTGGCGTTTTTACTGGTGCTTTTGCTGATCGTCTTAATGAAATTTGTAACTTAACTATTGTCGAAGCTGAAGATGGCATGAGAATTCAGAAGCACCATGTTTATATTGCGCCTGGCGGTAAGCAAATGTTATTTGAAGGAACAGAGTATGAGCCAGAAATCAGAATTCACGCCAATGATGAGCGCCTTAGTTATTCGCCTTCAGTTGATTTAGCTTTGGGTTCAGCATCGAAAATTTTTGCAAAAAAGATACTGGCAATTATTTTGACTGGAATGGGCAATGATGGAACCGATGGCAGTCGTTTAATTAAAGAGAAGGGAGGCCAGGTTTGGGTTCAAGATGAGTTATCAAGTGTAGTTTATGGTATGCCTAAATCCGTATGTGATGCTGGTTTTTCCGATGCTCAGTTATCACTTGAACATTTATCAAGAATATTAAGTCGGCATCGTTGAGTTTTATTGATTATGGATAAATTAACTATTATTGGGTTATTGGTTGCATTAGCGGCTATTTTTGGTGGCCAGGTTTTAGAAGGCGGCCACATTGAGATGTTATTGAATAGCGCTGCTTTTATTATCGTGGTTGGTGGAAGTGTGGGAGCTGCTATGTTGCAATCAACGAGCGACACTTTTATTAAATCAATAAGAATATTTAACTGGGTTATTAAACCACCAGTTCAGCCCGTGCAAGAAGGCATTAAGAAATTAACTCAATGGAGTACATTAGCTAGACATGAAGGATTATTAGGACTTGAAAAAAAGGTTGAAAAAAATAAGAGCATTGAACCTTTTGTTAGTAAGGGGCTAAACATGTTAGTTGATGGTAATAATGCTGAGACTATTCGCAAAGCTATGTATATTGAATTAGATGTGAAAGATGGTGAATTAATAAAAGCCGCTAAAGTTTATGAATCTATTGGAGGTTATTCACCAACACTAGGCATTATTGGCGCTGTATTAGGCTTAATTCATGTTATGGGTAATTTATCTAATCCCGAATTATTAGGTAGTGGTATTGCAACGGCTTTTGTTGCGACAGTTTATGGTGTTGGTTTTGCTAATTTGTTTTTCTTACCCATTTACCAAAAATTGCGTGCCGTTATAGCAACAAACACTCAATATCAGGAGATGATGATAGAAGGTATTGCTTGTATTGCGGAAGGCGAAAATCCACGAGTGATTGCAAATAAACTCAGTGGCTATCTTGCGGGTCTGAATAATGAGAGAGCCTAGAAGAGTCGCCGTTAAAGATGAACAGCAAGTCGAACGTTGGCTTATTTCTTATGCCGATTTTATAACACTACTTTTTGCTTTTTTTGTGGTTATGTATTCGATTGCTGAGTCGAATGAAGATAAATATAAAGATTTAGCTGACTCACTTATTCAAGCATTTGAAACACCGTTTAAATCATTAGACCCAATACAAGTTGGTGAAGTTAGTCGTAGTCAACAACCAATTACAGGGGATGATCTCGAACAGCCTGAGGTTAATCAAGATAATCAAGAAGCAGGAAACCTCGATTCAGAAAATTATGCGTCTACTGAAGAGTTTAAAGATTTAGAAAATGGTTTGAAAGAATCCTTAGGTGGTTTGATTAATCAGGACCTTGCTGAAATTAGTTCTGATTCAAACTGGATTAATATTAACTTACGCAGCGGGTTATTATTTCCCTCTGGTAGTGCAGTGATGAGTGAAAGTGCAACGCCATTAATTGAAGAAGTATCTAAACATTTAAACACTAATGACCAATTAATTTTAGTGCATGGACATACTGATAATATCCCCATCAATAGTCAGCGTTATCCATCAAACTGGGAGTTGTCGAGTTCAAGAGCTGTTGCTGTTGTCAGAAAACTTCAGGAGTTATCGGTATTAGCACCAAGAATGAGTGTTGAAGGACATGCTGAATATCAGCCAATAGCATCAAATAATACAGCAGAAGGGCGGGCTAAAAATCGTCGAGTGGTTGTTTCTATTTCACGCAAAATGAAAATTTCTGAACAACAAAAAGTCAATCAAAGTAATAAAACGAAATTAATACAACAAAAAGATAGCGAACCAGAATTTAAAATCCACCGACTACCTGGTGGTGGAATTCTGATTCGAAACAAAACACCTAATGCTTAAACTGAATCATAAATGCGGAGCAGACATTGAAAATTTGGACGATTGCTAATCAAAAAGGTGGAGTCGGTAAGACAACCAGTGTTACAGCTTTGTCAGGTGTTTTAGCCGAGCAAGGTAAAAAAGTCTTAATGCTTGACTGTGATCCACATGCGTCTTTAACATCCTATTTTGGCTTAGATAGCGAATCACTTGAGCATACATTGTTTGATTGGTTTAATGACTATCCAATAGAGCGCCAGCAATTATTAAATAATATTATCAAGTTACCTGATGATAACCTACATCTAATGCCCGCTTGTTTAAGTTTGGCAACCTTAGATAAAAATTTTACTCACAAACAAGGAATGGGTTTGGTGATAAAGCGAACTTTAGAATTGATTGCTGATGAGTATGATTATGTTTTAATTGATTGTCCACCTGTACTGGGTTTGTTGTTAGTCAATGCTTTGGCAACTTGTGAGCAACTAATTATTCCTGTGCAAACAGAGTTCTTGGCGATAAAAGGCTTAGAGCGAATGATGAACACCCTGAATATGATTACTAAAGCTCAGCATCATGGTATTGAATATACGTTGGTGCCAACCATGTTTGATAAGCGTACTCGTGAATCGACCCAAGCATTGAGAAATATGAGGGACAACTTTGCTGATTGCCTATGGGATAGAGTCATTCCTGTTGATACTAAGTTTAGAGATGCATCACGCATGCATAAGCCACCAAGTATGGCTTTTCCTGAAACCCATGGTGTATGGGCTTATTTGAAACTGACTGATTTTCTTTTAGAGAAAGAAAAAGCATTTCAATTAGCGAGTTAGATTTATCATGTCGGCCAACAAATCATCATCAATAGAAAATAGCCAAATAGTCGAGGACTATCTGGGTTTTTTATTGGATGATCAAGTTGAATTTAAGCCGAAGGTTGCTGAATCAGAATTAGAAAGAAAAGCAGAGCTAGAAAGAGAGACAGAGGAAAAAGCTAGTGCGGCTCAAAAAGAAAACTCAGTTCAAAAGGATGAGCCGGCTCAGAAGGAAGAGTTAACTCAAAAAGAAGAAACTTCAGAAAAATTAGAAATTAAGCAACTAGAGTCTGAAAAGAAAGAGACTATTAAAAAATCAGATGATTTACATTTAGCAGATAAAGCAGCTGCGTTACCTCAAGTTGAACTGCCTGTTAAACCGGTAACGCCAAAACCAGTTCAAGAAACAATTGTTAAGCCAGACAAAGTTGAAGCTGATAAAAAACCTCAAATGCCAGCGCCGCAAAGGTTACCCACTGAAGGGCTAGCTTCCGAAATACCCAACTCAAAACAAGCAGTCCCGGAAATATCTGCCACACAAACACCAGACCCCAGACTTGAAAAAGTTAGAAAGTTATTAGCGAGAATTCCATTAAATATAGGTTTGTCCTCAGAGGAAGCTAAAAGCAATCAAACTATGAGTCAAACATCTTCTGTTGATGAAAGTGTTGAGAACTCTGCTCAATCAAATTTTTTACCAAGAGAAATTATTAAACAAAGAAACTTTCTGCCTAAATATTTTCAAACACTGGTTTTTCAAGTTGGTAAATTACCATTGGCTGTCCCACTGATTAAACTTGGTGGAATTATTGAATTAAAGAATAAAAAAACAACCCAACTCATTGGCATGCCAGACTGGTTTGTTGGTTTAGTGCCTGGTGAAACAGGCAATTTAATGATGGTTGATACCGAGCTTTTTTTGATGCCTGAAAGATCTGATAAAAGTATTTCACCCAAAGATAAAAACTATAAATACCTAATTGTATTAGATAATTCCAACTGGGCACTTGCTTGTCACTCGGTAGGTGACGCAAAAGAGCTCGAACATAGCCATATTCGTTGGTCAGAAAAAAACTTTAAGAAAAAATGGCTTGCGGGCATGGTTACTGATTACATGAGCGCACTCATTGAAGTGGATGAGCTGATCAATCAGCTAGCA
>CAYPMT010000031.1:5965-19958 GCA_964411875.1 uncultured Kangiellaceae bacterium | reverse complement strand
ATTATTTCCGAAGATATTCTTAAAAAAGGTGAGGCTTTTATTCCTTTCTGGCGAGACACCTATTTAATGGCACTCCCACCTGGAAGCCTGCTTAGCTATAAGCAAGCACTTACTTTTAAAAACTTAAATGGGCTTAATTTTATTTTACGTAGCCCCAGCACAGTCAATCAAAAACTGATTAAAGCCCTCGAATCAAAAGGCGTAAAAATGAACCTTCGCTCCAGAATTCGCACCGTCGAATATTCTGTTGAATTAGTCGCTGCCGGGGTTGGTGCTGCACTCGTGCCTGAGCACCCCAGCTTTCATAGCACACATAAACTCAAACTCTTACCCATTGAGAATATGACGTTTGAACGAGTCATTGGTTTAGCTTATCCAAAAGATGCTGCCACTGATGAAACACTAGAGTCGATTATTGAGGTGTGTAAAGTTAATCGGACAGATGATTTTAAGTAATAGTGATAATACATACTGGTAAACGGTACATATCTACAATTAAGCCTACCCAATAATCCATGCAGATAATTACTTGCTTTGACCAATAATTCACTTTACCCTAACTGAGCAAATAGTTTAATTACTATACAAACCAACTATCTCTAACAACCATAGAAGTAAATTATGGGACTTTTTGATTTTGTAACAGATGCAGGTAGCAAATTAGGCGGTGCCGTTTATGATATGTTAAACGACGATGAAGATATTACTAAACCAACAACGATTTCACCGGAAAGACTTGATGAAATACGTAAAGCTAATATTGAAAAAACGATTAGTGAAATGGATATTGATATCGAGTCATTAGATGTGTCCGTTAGTGGTGGTAAAGTCACTTTAAATGGTTCTGTTGAATGCCAAGCAGATTGTGAAAAACTTGTGTTGGCAACAGGGAACCAACATGGTATTGGCCAAGTTGATAGCCAGATTAACGTTAAAAACCCTGAACCGGAAGCTACTGTTTATACGGTACAATCAGGCGATACGTTAGGTAAAATTGCTCAAACTCAATTAGGTAGTGCGAATAAATATATGCAAATATTTGAAGCCAATCAGCCGATGTTAACTGACCCTAACAAAATTTATGTTGGTCAGGTTTTACGTATTCCTCAGCAATAGCTTAATCGCTTATCAATTCAAGCATAAAAAAATCCCCGAACCAGTCGGGGATTTTTTTAGGTAAAACTCAATCAATTTATTTAGTAATCACTTTATAATTTAAAATTGCACTAGGTGCGGCTCTAGTTGATGTTTTTGATGGCAATGAACATAAAAGTGAATAGGAACCATTTTTATAAGAACTAATACCAGTAAAAGTTAAAGTATATATGCCTTTTCCTGAATTGGGTGTCTTCTTATTTATAAGTCTAGAGCCACCTGTTTTTGAATATGAATACAGTGCACAGGATATACTGGCTGAACTGTTTTCATCCCTAACAACTACCGAAACACTACTCAATCGGTTACTTGCGTTTTGACTTATGATGGGGCAAGCAAATGCGTTTAACCTAACAGAACCATAATAAAGATGATTTGATAACGACCCATCTAGTGCTTTAGTGCCACCTTCACAATTATGCCCTGGAAAATTAAATCGTGCCGCATTAACACTTGAATTAAATGATAAAAATATTACTGATGCTACCAATAATGCTTTTAAAAATTTCATAACTGTTCTCCGTTGTTTAGTTAGTTAAGGGTGAAATAAACATTTCAATAAAAACTCTTTCGTTTTCTTCTTTGCTATCAATAGAAACTTCAACATCTTGATTAAGATTATTGACAATATCATGACTAATCGAATCATTTGCTGAATCTAATGGTAGATAAAAAGAAAAATAACAAGCTGATGTTTTACATTCTAATGAGGCAAGTGTTAACTGCTCATTTAAGCCACCATTGATAATAACCTGTAGCTCATTATAAAGTGTTGTATCAACATTTGGCTCTTCATTGATACTTTGGTAGCTATCTGCTGCAGAAATTTCTTCATCAAAATCTTCTTCATTAGAGGTCAACTCGCTCTCTTCAATAGCATCTTGAATATCAATAGTCGGTTGACTGTTATGTTCTTGGATTGAAATTTTTGATATCGGGCTATTGTTAATCTTTGAGTTTAACCTCTCAAGCATTTCTTGCAATTTAGTTATTTTATTTTCTAGTAACACAACCTTATTATGGTTCTGTTCTTCGATTAGCAAGAGTCTATTGTTGAGCTGTGAAAGCTGATTATTTAAACTGTTGATATAAAGGAATAAAACAACAACGCAAATAGCCGCTGGAAATAAAAAGAAAAGAAGGTTCCTTGTGCTCATTCCGTGTTCACTTTAAATAGGTTCTATTTACAAATAATTTATTATTGTGAATGATAATCACATCATGTCTAATTTGCAATTTGTTTTTTTTGTTCTTTAATCTAAGTGTAACAAAGCTTACAAAAAAATCCCCGAACCAGTCGGGGATTTTTTTACTATCTAAGAATTAATTAAACATTATTTCTTATTCGCTTCTCTTTCTTTTACTTCAGCAATAACCACTTCCGCAACGCTATTAGGGCAAGGTAAGTAGTGAGAAAATTCCATCGAGAATTGACCACGTCCTGATGTCATGGTACGTAAATGACCGATGTAACCAAACATTTCAGCCAGTGGTACTTCACCTTTAATGCGAACACCAGTAACGCCAGCTTGCTGATCTTTAATCATACCGCGACGACGATTTAAATCGCCAATTACATCACCAACATGATCGTCAGGTGTAAATACATCAACCTTCATAATCGGTTCAATTAATTGAGGTCCTGCTTTAGGAATCGATTGTCTAAAAGCGCCTTTTGCTGCAATTTCAAAAGCAACCGCCGATGAATCAACCGCATGGAAAGCCCCATCAAATAATTCAACTTCAACATCAAGTACGGGGAAACCAGCCAATGTGCCTTCTTCCATCATACCTTTAAAGCCTTTTTCAATCGCAGGCCAGAATTCTCTCGGTACATTACCACCAACTACTTTTGATTCAAATTGGAAACCACTGCCTGGCTCACCGGGTCTAATATGATAATCAATTTTACCAAACTGACCGGAACCACCAGATTGTTTCTTATGGGTATAGCTATCTTCAATCGCTTGAGTAATCGTTTCACGATAAGCCACTTGTGGTTGGCCTACTTCAAGCTCAACGCCATAAGTTCTTTTTAAGATATCAACTTTAATATCTAAATGAAGCTCACCCATACCTTTTAATATGGTGTCGCCCGTTTCTTGATCGGATTCAACCAAGAATGAAGGATCTTCTGCTACCATTTTACCAATCGCAATGCCCATTTTTTCTGAGCCGCCTTTATCTTTTGGCTTAACTGCAATCGAAATAACCGGATCAGGAAATACCATTGGCTCAAGTGTACAAGGGTTATTGGGATCACAAAGCGTATGACCGGTTTGTACATTTTTCATACCAACAACCGCAATAATGTCGCCTGCTTGAGCGCTATCGAGCTCAGTACGCTCATCCGCATGCATTTCTACCATACGACCAACACGCTCAGTTTTTCCGGTAAAAGAATTCAAAATGGTGTCGCCTTTATTTAATTTACCGGAATAAACACGAATAAAGGTTAAAGCACCAAAACGATCATCCATAATTTTGAAAGCCAAAGCTTTTAATGGCTCATCGGCAGAAACTGTAGCAACTTCACCCGTTTCTTCGCCCTCTTCGTTCGTTAATGGCTGAGGTTTAACTTCCGTTGGTGAAGGCAAGTAGTCCACAACCGCATCAAGCACAACCTGAACACCTTTGTTTTTAAATGCGCTACCACAGTAAGTCGGAAAGAAAGCCAGCTCATTGGTTCCTTTACGAATACAGCGTTTAATGTCTTCAATTGAAGGCTCTTCACCTTCTAAATATTTTTCCATTAAGTCATCGTCTTGCTCAACCGCAGTTTCGATAAGCATTTCGCGATATTCGGCAACTTTATCAACCATATCAGCAGGAACATCTTGAACTTCAAAATTTTCTGGCAGACCAGAGTCATCCCAGATATAGGCTTTTTGACTTAACACATCAACCACACCAACAAAATCATCTTCAATACCAATTGGCAAAGTCATTACCAACGGGTTTGCACCTAAAACATCTTCAACTTGTTTAACTACACGGTAAAAATCAGCGCCCATACGATCCAGTTTATTAACGAAGATAATACGTGCAACTTCTGATTCATTGGCATAACGCCAGTTAGTTTCTGATTGAGGCTCAACACCACCACTGCCACAAAATACACCGACACCACCATCAAGAACTTTTAATGAACGATAAACTTCAACTGTAAAGTCAACGTGACCAGGGGTATCAATAATGTTCATTCGGTGATCTTTCCAAAAACAAGTCGTTGCAGCCGACTGAATCGTAATGCCGCGCTCCGCTTCTTGCTCCATAAAGTCAGTCGTAGACTCTCCATCATGAACTTCACCGGTTTTATGAATTTTACCCGTGAGTTTTAAAATTCTTTCTGTGGTTGTGGTTTTACCCGCATCAACGTGGGCAAAAATCCCTATATTTCTGTATTTGCTTAAGTCAGACATTGCTCTACTCTATCTCTAGTAATTAAATTAAAAATTCTCTGTAATTTTAAAAAAATTGGCTGCTATTACGAAAGGCGCGAATTATACACTAGATAATGCTTAAGTGGTATTTCCATTATGAATAATAATTAAACAATTTGGGACAATCAACAATACAGCAGAATAGCTCGTCTAACTATTTGATTTTATTGGACTAACTAGTCATGCTCTGAGCTGTTTGGATCGTCAGATTTATCGTTTGAATAGTGGTGAATATTTTTAAAGCGGTGAATTAAACGCCGCTGCCTTTTATCTGGCTTGCCAGAAGTGGCTGGCGCGGACATTTTGCGCATTTGAGCAATTTCTTGGCGTTTAGCAATACTGGCCTCGGTTTCTTTATAAAGCGCTTGCGCAATAGTCGCAGAGCCTCGTTTGTCGGATAATTCTTTAACTATCACGGTTTTTTGATCAAATCCCTGGCGCAATTGAACTTCATGACCAGTTTGAACCCATTTGCCAGGCTTGGGTTTTTGCCCTTGATAATGCACTTTGCCACCTTCAATCGCCGCTTTAGCGATAGCTCGAGTTTTATAAAAACGGCAAGCCCATAACCATTTATCTAGCCGAATTTTTAATTCCTGTGACATAAATAACTTTATCCTAATAAAAGTTACAAGAATAGCGGTTAATTTGGTATTCTTGTCTGCTTTATTTCTATATTATTTCGCAAATTGAAACATTTCCAGCTCAAAAGCGACTATTTACATAGGGAAATCTAAACTTACTTGAATTTTTTTGTCAAACTCAAAGTAATGTTAAGTAAGTGAAAGTCATAATTAGGACGAATAGCATCGTATTAAATGTTAAATAAAATGAATTTTTCTAACCTTAAAACAAAAGACTGGTCTAAAAACTACCAGAATTGGCTACCATTCACTGAATGGGTCGTAGGTATTCTTGTAGTTTTCATTTTGGCGAAATTATTTTGGCTGTGGTTTTTGTACTTTTTTTCAACTAATTTAACTACAACTTCCATAAACTCAATAAGACCTTTGCAAACAACCCAAGATCGTTCAACCAATAAAACCAACATTCAGCCGCTACTTGCTATGAATCTATTTGGTAGCATTGCCGTAGATGAGCCCGAAGAAACCGTGACCGAAGCTCCTGAAACCCGGCTGGATTTAAAACTAAGAGGCATTTATTCGGCTGAAAATCCTGAAAAAGCTAATGCCATTATTGAAAATGGTCGTGGCCGACAAGCCGTTTATTTTATTGATGAACAACTTGAAGATGTGATGGGCCGCGTATTTCTACGCGAAGTTTATTACGACAAAGTCATCATTGAAACTAATGGCAAAAAAGAAACTCTAAAACTTGATGAAAATGAATTGCTCGCTGAATTAGTCAATAAGGACTCATCAAGACCCATTGCGTCAAACCTTAATAAACGCATTGAAGATAAGCGTAATAACGCTGAGCTGAATGAAAAGTTAGGTAACTATCGTGAACAGTTTCTCGATGATCCGAAAAGCATTATGGATATTGTCAAAGGCCGACCACATTTTGTTGAAGGCGAATTACGAGGCTTTATGGTTTCACCAGGCAAAGACAGGCGCTTATTTAAAGAACTAGGCTTAAAGCGAGGCGATATTATAACCGCCGTTAATGGCATTGCTTTTACTAGCATGCAAGATGCCATGCAATTAATGAATGAAGCACAATCGATTGAAAATATGGATGTAGAAATTCAACGTGGTGATGAAACTGTAAGTTTATTATTAAGCTTATAACCTTAACTTAAGTCGCAACCATTTAAATGGAAAAATTTTTAGGGAACTGAGTTAGAAAATGAAAATTAGGAAGTTAAACGTGCTATTTAAACGAACAATTGTTAACAACTTTAATAAGAGTTATTTCAACGTGAAAAAATCTTTTTTATTGTATTTACTATTCGCTATCACTAGTTTGGGTTTCAGTCATGCATCCTATGCTAATGCTAGACTTAATTTAAAAGATACTGATATTCAGGTTTTTATTGAAAGTGTCAGCCGAATTACCGGAAAAACTTTTATTATTGATCCTCGAGTAAAAAATAAAAAAGTCACCGTAATTTCACAACATGAAATGAATGAAAAAGAAACTTTCGCTCTTTTCTTAAGTGTTTTACATATTAATCAATTCACCGCAGTTGAAACCTCTAAAAATGTTTATAAAATTCAGCAATTGCAGACGGCCAAACAAGATAAAGTACCTGTTTATGGTGACAGTCGACAGGGCTATTCCGGTGACCAGCTTATTACTCGTGTTGTTAAAGTGGATAATATTGATGTCGGTCAGTTAGTGCCATTGCTAAGAACTTTAGTTTCTACGCAAGGCCATATGGGGCAATATAAGCCAACCAATGTTTTAGTGATTCACGATACTGCTGGTAATGTTGAACGGATTGTTAAAATTATTCGTCAGGTTGATAGAGAAAGTAATGAGGAAATCCAAGTACTTCCATTACAATATGCTTCTGCCACTGAAGTCGTTCGAATTTTGGAAACGCTGGAAAAAAGCAGTGGTGGCGCAGCAAAGGGTGTACAAGCGAAAAAAACCCGTTTTGTTGCTGACGAAAGAACTAACAGCATTTTACTCAGTGCCGATAAAAAAAATTCACTCCGTCTAAGAGCCTTAATCGCTCAGCTTGATTCAAAAATACAAAATTCTGGCAATACCAAAGTCATTTATCTTAAGTATGCCAAAGCAGAAGATTTAGCTACACTACTAGAAGGTGCAGGTGAATCGATTGAACAAGAAAGTGGCGAAGCCAAGCCGCAACGTCGCGGTGGCAATCAAAAAAATTATTCCATCAAAGCCCATGCTGAAACTAACTCTTTAGTCATTACAGCAGCACCGGATTTAATGCGCTCATTTGAGTCAGTGATCAACCAGTTAGATATCCGTCGAAAACAAGTGAATGTTGAAGCAATTATTGTCGAAATATCTGAAACAAAAAATAAACAACTCGGTATTCAATGGGCGACTAAAGCAGGCTTAGTCAATTTCAGTAATAGCTCAGCTTCTATTGCCACTATTGGTGGTGCAGCAGCAGCTAATCGCGGGAATGGTGGTGAAGAAATAATAGGTGATAATGGCGAACCTATAAGGGTTGTCCGTGATGAAGGCGATAATGGCGCCGCTTTAGCGCAAGCTTTATCGGGCGCAACCGGATTGCTATTAGGCTTTACCGACGATAAATCTTGGGCCGGTTTAGTTCAAGCGCTCGCATCGGATACTGACTCTAATGTTTTATCAAGACCTAATTTAACCACCATGGATAATGAAGAAGCCAATATTAGTGTCGGTCAAGAAGTGCCTGTGTTAGGTGGCGCAACTTTTGGTAGTAATAATTCAAATCCTTTCCAAAGTGTTGAACGTAAAGATGTCGGCATCAAATTAAAAATCACACCACAAGTTAATGAAGGTAATGCAATAAAATTAACCATCGAACAAGAAGTATCTAGTATTGCCGGCACAACAGCTACAGACATTATTACCAATAAAAGACAAATTACTACAACCGTTCTCGCTAATGATGGTCAAACAGTCGTGCTCGGTGGTCTAATTGATGAAGATGTTCAAGAGAGTGCGCAAAAAGTTCCGCTATTAGGCGACCTTCCATTAATTGGAAGTCTATTTTCTTCAAAATCAACCACTAAAGTTAAACGTAACTTAATGGTTTTTCTTAGAGCTAAAATCATTGATGACCCATCCGGTTATGATGAAATTACTTCACGTAAATATAACTATATTCGTAGCAAACAACTCGACAGACAACAACGTGGCATTGCCCTAATGCCAGATGCTGAATCAACGGTATTACCTGAGTGGGATGAGACGTTAGCCTTGCCACCAACTTTTGAAGAAACCATCAAAGACCATAATTTAGAGTCAATTGATCAGTCGATCAATCAAGCTCCACCACCAATTGAAGAAACAACGTCACAATTACCTGCTGAAGTTTTAGAAGCTATTGACGCTGCAAAATCTGAATAGGTAAAAGTTATGTCAATTGGTAACTTTATAAAAGATGACAGTATGAAAAGTGATAGTGATAATGCCGATAAAAACTTAGCGCTATCTGAACAAGCTGAGTCTAATGAAATTGATAATGATTTTGAACAAGAGTCACACCAATCAACCACTAAACTGCCTTTTGCTTTTGCTAAAAACCAGGGTGTCATTTTTAAATTAAGTGATGACGAGTTAAATGGTTTAAGCAACAACGAGAGTATCAACACTTTATCATCCGAGCCCATTCAAGCGGTTGTTAAAAAACAAACCTCACTCGATACCATTATGGAAGCTCGCCGTGTTGCCGCTAGACCTGTGGTTTTCTCAGAAATTAGTGATGATGACTTTGATGCGGTTTTATCCCAGGTTTATCAGAATGATTCTGGTGAAGCCATGGCTGCCATGGAAGACATTGGTGATGATGTTGATTTATTTCAGCTAGCCGAAGAACTCCCAGAAACCGAAGATCTTTTAGAAGCGGATGATGATGCACCGATTATTAAGTTAATTAATGCGCTATTAACTGAGGCGATTAAAGTGAATGCCTCGGACATTCATGTTGAAACTTTCGAAAATGATTTAAAAGTCCGCTTTCGTGTTGATGGTGTTTTAAGAGAAATGCTTACACCATCAAAAAAAGTTGCACCTCTATTAGTTTCTCGAATAAAAGTTATGGCCAAACTCGACATTGCTGAAAAACGTATTCCACAAGATGGTCGTATCGCCCTTAAAATTGCTAACCGTGGTGTTGATGTTCGTGTATCAACCATTCCATCCAGCCATGGCGAAAGAGTCGTACTGCGTTTACTCGACAAACAAGCTGGGCGTTTAGATTTTTCTCATTTAGGTATGCCAAAAGATGTCATGCAAAAGATGAATGATATTTTGCATAAACCTCATGGCATTATACTCGTCACAGGCCCAACAGGTTCTGGTAAAACAACAACACTTTATGCGGGTTTGACTTTACTCAATCATTCTTCACGTAATATTTTAACCGTAGAAGATCCGATTGAATATTTACTTGATGGCATTGGACAAACTCAAGTAAACAGTAAAGTTGATATGACTTTTGCACGAGGTCTCAGAGCTATTTTGCGTCAAGACCCCGATGTGGTCATGGTGGGTGAAATTCGTGACCTAGAAACCGCACAAATTGCTGTGCAAGCCAGTTTAACCGGCCACTTAGTTATATCAACACTACATACTAATACTGCAGCTGGCGCAGTCACTCGAATGCAAGACATGGGTATTGAACCCTTTTTATTATCTTCCAGTTTACTCGGCGTATTAGCACAACGACTCGTTAGAACGCTATGCCCTCATTGCAAACAATCAGCACCTGCTAATAATAAAGAATGTGAATTAATGGGGTTTGACCCAGCTAGTCCACCAGAAATTTTTCATGCGAAAGGTTGTGTTGAATGTAATCACTCGGGCTATAAAGGCCGTCAGGGTATTTATGAGTTACTACTAGTTGACGAGACAGTCCGCAGTAAAATTCATGATGGTATGAGTGAACTTGATATTGAACGTTATGCCCGTGAACATGGTCATACTATTAGGCAAGATGGCACCAATCGTGTCTTGCAAGGTATTACAACCGTTGAAGAAGTTTTACGAGTAACTCGGGAAGATTAGGTATTAATTATGGCGGCTTTTGAATTTGTTGCGCTCGATCGAGCGGGCAAACAAAAAAAAGGAATTATGGAAGGCGACACACCGCGTCAAATCCGTCAATTGCTACGTGACAAAAAACTTATTCCACTAGAAGTAGAAAGTGTTATAGGCAATCAAAAACACAAAGTAGCCCAAGGTCAATCAGGCCTTTTTAAAACTAAAATTAGTGCGCTTGATCTCGCACTGATCACTCGTCAAATAGCCACTTTAGTCAGAGCCGCAATTCCTGTTGAAGAAACCATTAAAGCCGTTGCTGAACAAAGTGAAAAAGCCAAGCAGCGCAGTATGCTAATGGGTATAAGATCCCGCGTAGTCGAAGGTCATACTATGGCTGATGCACTGAGTGAATATCCCGGTGTTTTTTCTGATCTTTATCGCTCTATGGTTGCTGCCGGTGAAAAGTCGGGCCATCTCGACTTAGTATTGGAGCGTTTAGCCGATTATGCCGAAGCAAGGCAAGAGATCCAATCGAAAATTTCTGGCGCTTTGTTATATCCAATTATATTAACGGTTGTCAGTATTGGTATTGTCAGTTTTCTCTTAGGTTATGTTGTACCGGAAATTACTAGCAGCTTTGTTCAGTCTGGCCAAGAGCTTCCCTGGATCACTCAAACACTTTTGGACATGAGTGAATTTGTTAAAACCAAAGGCCTTTGGGTTTTAATCGCTATTATTTTTTCGATGATTGGCTTTTGGCGCTTACTTAAAATACCCAGCAATCGACTAAAGTGGGATCGCTGGAAACTTAATGCCCTCATCATTGGTAAAATTATTCGTGGTATGAATGCCGCACGTTTTTCAAGGACCTTATCAATCCTTAATCAAAGTAGCGTACCTTTACTTGAAGGAATGAAAATTGCCGGCGATGTTATGACCAATCAAGAACTTAAACGAGCCGTTAAAGAAGCCGCTGTTAAAGTCAGCGAAGGCTCCGGTTTAAAAATATCACTGCAACAATGCGGTTACTTTCCACCCATGATGTTGCATATGATTGCCAGTGGTGAAAACTCAGGCGAGTTAGAACAAATGCTAGACCGTGCTGCGGACAACCAAGAAAAACAGTTTGATAATTTAGTCAGTAATATGATGAATATGATTGGCCCCGTTATGATTTTAATTATGGGCGCAATCGTCTTTACTATTGTAATCGCCATCATGCTGCCCGTTTTCCAGTTAAGCGATACACTCGCTTAATAACCGTTTTAAAATATAAACTTGTAAAATTGAATCGTTTAATAGGAGCTTTAAAATGAAACACAATCAAAAACTTAATCCAGCCAGACAGACTGGCTTTTCACTATTAGAAATTCTAGTTGCTATGGCGATTATGGCAATTTTAGGGGGCATTATGGTGACTCAATTTATGGGAAAAACAGAAGAAGCTAATTACCAACGCCTAAAAGGTGATATGGCAGCAATCAACTCAGCTCTTATCCAATACCATTCGGATAATTTTTTACTACCAACAACCGAACAAGGCTTAGAGTCTTTAGTACAAAAACCAAACGGTCAACCAGAACCTAAAAACTATCCTAACCGTGGTTACTTACAATCACTGACTAACGATCCTTGGGGTAATCCTTATCAATATACCTATCCTGGTGAAAATGGCGAGTATGATATTTACTCATTAGGTGCTGACGGCGAAGAAGGCGGTGAAGGCTTATCGGCTGATATCGGTAACTGGAATATTGAAGATGCCATTCGCGCGCTTAAGTCCCAAGGTTAATTTTGGGACTTTAATTAGTGATGCCTCAGCAATGCAAAAACTTTCAACCCACATTAATCGCCATTCAAACTCAACTAAACACTTAGGTTTTAGTCTACTCGAAATTTTGGTTGCTCTAGCCATTATTGGGCTACTGGTTGGCATTGCGATTCCTTATCTCGGTGGCTCTAATGACCGTTATGCGAAACAAGAAATCAATCGCTTAGTTGCCGCTATCGAATTGGTTAAAGATTTAGCCGTTATTCAAAATCAAGAATATGGTTTGTCCGTTCATGAAACCGGCTATCAATTTTTGGTTTTAGATGAAACTGATGAAAACAAACCAGCAAAATGGCAAGTAATTGCTGAGCGCCCGGAATTAGCCGAACATGAATTTATTGAAGGTGTTGAAGTCAATATTGCTATTGATGGTGAAAATATTTTTAAAGCGGCAGAAGATAGAATTGAAATTTTTGAGAATGATGTCGATATTTTTGAAAAAGAAGAAGAACCTAAAATCGATCCGCCACAAATTTATTTTTTATCAACTGGCGAACAAAATAAATTTACTATTGGCATTGCCTCAAATGAAGACGATCAATCGCAATCGGATGAAATGACTTTCTACCGTGTTCAAGGAACACTGGCCGGTGAGCTTAAATACCAAGGTCCACTGAATGGTAGTTTATTTAATGATCTTGAAAGAGATTATAGTAAAGAGTTTTAATTACAAAGACCTGACTATTTAATGTTAAAGCCAACAACAAAAACAATGACACTTAAACCAAAAGCATTCGGTTTTACTTTGCTTGAGGTTTTAATTGCTATGGTTATTTTTGGCACAGCAATTGTTTTTTTATTACAACATATCAATGAACAAAAGCTTGCTCATAAAAATATTACTGAAAAAACCATTGCTCATTGGGTGGCTATGAATAAAATGAACGAAACCCGTATGGATGAAAAATGGCCCGATATTGGTACTTCTCGTGGTGATATCGAGATGCGTAATCATGAGTGGTCTTGGTTACAAACCGTCAGCAAAACTAGCGAAAAAGATTTACGCCAAGTCGAAATTGAAGTTCGCTATGATGAAAAGGATAAGTTGCCTACCACACGCTTTATTGGATTTATTGCAAAAAAATCATGATGCTTAATTTTAACCGTCAACAAAAAGGATTCACTTTACTCGAAATTTTAATTGCCATGGCAATTATGGCATTGATCGGCGTGTCTGCCTTAAGTCTTTTAGATACAGCAACAACAAGTAGTGACTATATCGAAAAAAGCAGCAAGCGGCTGAATAAATTACAGCGGACTTTTTTATTAATTTCTCAAGATATGCAACAGCTTACTTCTCGTTCAATCCGCGATGAGTTTGGCGATCAACAACCCAGTATGAGTATAGACTTACAAGCATCGACACCAATGATTCGTTTAACTCGCTTAGGACGACGTAATCCAGCACAGTTACCGCGGTCTAATTTAGAACATTTAATTTATAGCCTCGAAGATAAAACCTTTTACCGAACTAGCTATACCTATGCCGATGGCATGGCTGCTAAACAAGGCCTGAAGCGACCTTTAGTAGAACAAGTCGAAGACATGAAAATTGCGTTTTATGACGGTGAAGAATGGCATGATACCTGGCCAGCACAAACGACTAGTTTTACGACAGCTAACTCAACTAATAATGCTTCTAGTGGTGATTTACCCGTAGCAGTTAAATTCAAACTTGAGTTTAGTGATTACGGCGCTATTGAACGACTTTATACGATTTCTGACCTAGCTAATTTAAATCAAATTAATAATCAGAATAGTAACTTTAACAATGGCAATTTAAATAGCCAGAATTTCAATAATCAGAACTCTAATAATTCAAACTCGAATAACTCCAATCCGAACAATCCTGGCAATTATAACAACGGTATTGACCCTGCAGATGAGTAAATAACGGCTAAAGATAATTTCATGACGATAACTTCATTAA
>CAYPMT010000031.1:0-5865 GCA_964411875.1 uncultured Kangiellaceae bacterium | reverse complement strand
CCTGCAGATGAGTAAATAACGGCTAAAGATAATTTCATGACGATAACTTCATTAAAAAAACAATCTGGAACTGCATTGATTACAGTGGTCTTAATCACTGCAGTGATTATTGTTTTAGTGATGGAATCAGTTAAAACCATTAGCTACCAAAAACAACTCAGTAGTAATTTAATTCATCGTGACCAAGCTTACTCTTATTTAATTGGCATGGAAGAACTGGCTAAAGTATTACTCAAGCGGGCTTTCGATAACACTAAAGGAAATACTGTTCACCTTGACCAACCTTGGGCACAAGAGAAAATTCAATTTCCTTTCGACGGCGGCATGATGGTTGCTTCAGTTAAAGATATGCAGTCATGTTTTAATCTGAACTCAATTGCTGATACTCGAACTAATAACCAAAACCAATCTAACAATCAAAATCAGCAAGGCAGTCGCCCTGCTCTAAATGCCAGTGGTTTTGCTGTAGAAACTATTGGTCAAAAAATGCTTGAAGAGTTAATTAGCAAAGTAAGCACGAATACTGATATCAGTCCCAAGGCGCTAGCAACGGCTGCCAGAGACTGGCTTGATGATGATATTAATCCTGCGGGCTCTGATGGTGCTGAAGATGATCATTACCTTGGTCTTGAAATTCCTTACCGAACCGCAAATGGATTAATTGCCCATCCAAGCGAGCTCAGAGCAATTAAAGATTTTAATGCTAATATTTACAGCCTGCTACTTCCACATATTTGTGTGTTACCCGACTCAGGTATTAATCAAATTAATGTTAATACTATTAAAAAGGAATCGGCTGTTCTCTTATATGCACTGCTAGATAACAAAAGTATTAGCTTATCTAATGTTGAAAAAGCTATCGAAAATCGTTCAAAAGACGGCTATAAAACTGTTGATGAGTTTCTTAATGCATTTGGTGTGCCTCTCAAGCAGATTAAAAATAAAGATCGTCTAGGTATCACCAGTAACTATTTTCAGGTAGACGCTAAAGCCGAACTAAGCGATACTAGGGTTTATATGAAAAGCCTCTTTGTAAAAGACCAGGGAAATAACTTTAAACTCGTATCACGCTATTTTGGTAAAGAGTAACGATTTAATAACTACTATTTAATATTGGTTAAATGAACCCTGATAAGAAAGAATAAAATATTACTTAATACCATTTATTGTTTAAAAAGAATCATCAATATGTTTTTAATTAATTTAATTTTGGCTAGTAGCAATGGATAAACTGACTATTTTTTGGAATGATAAAACTAGTGATAAATTTCACTGGTATTTAAATCATCAAATGAGTAGCCAAGCCAGTGCTGGCGATCAAGCATTACGGGCTAACCAATCACTTATTTCTACAACTAATCATCTAGCCAAAGACCTGCCTGATAATTATGAATTGTTAAAAACTGATATTGCTTCTTTAACTCAAGCGGCTCAAGGCAAGCGAGTTGAGTTAATTATATCCAGTCAAGACGTTTACAGTAGTCAAATTCAATTGCCGAATAAAGCAAAACGACATTTAAGTAAAGCGGTTCCTTATTTAATTGAAGAGGCTTTGGCGGAACCCCTAGACGATGTTTTTATTGCTGTGGGTGAACGCATAAAAGAAGACACACCTGTCAGAGCAATTAATCTTAATTATTTAGAACAACTACTCGATAAATTTAAGTCTGCAGATATTAAACTCGATGCTGTTTATATCGACCTAGATTATCTACCCATACCAGAATCTGGTTATCAACTAATCTTGTCCGATGATAAAGTACTCGTCTCACAAGAGAATGCTTCTCCTTGGACTTGTGAAATAAGCGACTTTAGCTGGCTAGTACAAAAACAACTCGCTGAGCAAGATGAAGAGTTACCCGTTGATATTCCTTTAAAAATTATTGCTAATAATGATTATAAAAATGAAACTGCCTTATTTGAAAAGCAATTACCCATGGGGCGTTTCTCATCAGAGATTGATTATGTTGAGTCAGTTGATTTATGGTTAATTGAAAATGGTCAAAATAATTTAAATTTATTACAAGGTGACTTTGCAGTTAAAAAAGATAGCTCGCCAATAAAACAAATAGCGCTTAGAGCTGCCAGTATTATTGGTATTATACTTTTTACTCATTTACTGTACCAAGGTTCACTTTGGTTTACCTTGAATTCAGAAAACGAAGCTTTAGGTGAACAAAAAATAGCACTTTGGAAAAAAGCCTTCCCTAATAAAAAATATAATAAAAATAGAGCTGACAAAGAATTAAGAGGTTATATGACTCAAGTGGGTGGCAATAATCAAAGTATTTTTCTTCCACTATTAGACTCCGTTAGCCAAAAAATCCCTAGCTTAGAAAAAATTTATCCAACTAACCTAAGCTACGATAGCGCACGCAATGAACTAAGAGTCGATGTTATTGCTCAAGATTTATCTATTCTTAATCAATACCGCGATGACTTAAAAACATTGGGTTTAAAGGTTGAAACTAATTCAGCAACTCAACGAGGCGATGGTTATTCTAGTCGCTTAATTATTAGGAAGTAACATTATGGATGAATTAAAAAATTGGTTCGAACAACTCGAAGATAATGAAAAGAAAATAGTCGCTATAGCAAGTATCGCTATGCTGATACTAATTATAATTTTTGCCATTTTGGTGCCACTCAACAACTCAATTGACTCATTAAAAATTCAAGTCGATAGTCGAAAAAAATCGATTGAAACTTGGCAAGAATCACTACCTATTATTCTAGCGAATCAAGGTTCGTCAGCTAGTTACAGTAATGAGCAATCAATTAATACTATTATTACAAAAACCACACAGCAATTTAATTTAAGTGTTTCTCGCGTACAAGAAAAAAGCACTAATGAAATGCAAGTTTGGCTTGATAATGTGCCTTTTAATGACTTTATTCGCTGGACTAATGAAATACAGAATCGTTATCAGCTTAAAGTTGCGTCAGTAAACATTCGCGGCAAAGATCGCAATGGCTTAAGCAGTATTGATATTAAGCTTAAAAGAGGTTAAGTGTGAAAAAAAAGTCAATTATTCTCTCTTTATTATTTATAATTTTTGTTATTGTTCTAACACCCGCAAAATTAATAAAACTATTTATACCTGATAATTCACCCATTACAATTGGTGATGTCAGCGGCAACCTATTTTCAGCAAAGATTAGCCAAGTTATTAGTTATGGTTATAAATTTAATGATGTAAAAGTATCTCCAAACTTATTAGATTTTTTAACTCACAACATGTCTTTTAATTTTGATATTGCCAAAGGTGATGTTAAAGGAAATGGTAGTTTAACCCTTAAAGAAACGAATAATGAAACAGGTAAAATCAATCAGCTTTCACTAAAAAAAGCCAACTTAACTGTAGCTGCTGAAAAGCTAGAATCCTTTTTAAACATTAATGGTTTAAAGCTTGATGGTTTAATTAAAACAACTGATTTAGACTTGTTATTAGAAAATCAAAAACCGAAACAAACCGATGGAAAAATCACTTGGTCAAATTCATCTGGTGCTTTTATGGGAACATCACTTGAGCTTGGTGAGTTTATTGTAAAAATGACAACCACTAACAATCAAACGATTGTCGGTGAATTAGAAAAGTCAAAAAATGAATTAGACTTACAAGGCAAGTTCACCTTATCTAAACAGGGTTTATTTGAATTTGTTGGTAGTATTTCTTCTGAGATTGATAAAGCACTCTACGATACCATTGCTTTATTTAGCCAAAGTAAACTGAAGAATGGTCGGTTACCTATTAGTTACAAACAACAAATTTTTTAGTTGATTCGTTATGATAGTCCCATGGGATAATATTGATACTGTTTTACTTGATATGGATGGTACCATCCTTGATTTAAGTTTCGATAATTTTTTTTGGCTAGAACATTTACCTAAAGTTTATGCTGATGAAAATGGACTTTCTTTAGATGAAAGCCATGCTTTTTTTAAACAAGCCTATGACTCTAAAAAAGAAACACTAGAATGGTATTGTATCGATTTTTGGACAGGGTATTTACAACTTGATATTCCTAAACTTAAGCGTCAACTAAAACATAAAATTGCTTTTAGACCCAATGCAGTTGAGTTTTTAACTTTTTTATCAAAACTCAATAAGAAAGTTTATTTAGCAACCAATGCTCATCCCAAAAGCTTAGAAGTTAAATTGCTCGCAACTGACTTTAGCCATTACTTTGATGATCTTAATAGCTCTCATGAATTTGGTTACCCAAAAGAAGAGCAAAATTATTGGCGCTTATTACAGAAAAAGTATCAGTTTAATCCTCAAAATACCTTGTTTATTGATGATAATATTACAGTGTTAAAATCTGCTCAAACATTTGGTATTGGTCATCTACTGGCAATTAGCCAACCAGATTTAAGTAAAGGTGATGTTGATTGCACACCTTTTCATGGTTTAAAAGACTTTCAATCAATAATGTTAAACAGTCAACAAACTACACTTTAGAAATTGATAATATGCCTAACAAACCTAAAACGCTCAATAAAAAAGTAATTGCTCAAACTAAGATATTTTGTGTGGAAGAGCTATCACTTGAGTTTTCTAATGGCGAAAAGCGTATTTATGAGCGTTTAGTTGCGGGTAAAAATGGCGCAGTTATGATTCTTGCTATCAATGAAAAGCATGAATTACTCTTAATAAGAGAGTATTCTGCAGGTACAGATGACTATCAGCTAGTTTTTCCTAAAGGCTTAATGGAAGATGGCGAAGCTGTGTTTGATGCCGCTAACCGAGAGTTAAAAGAAGAAGTTGGTTATGGTGCGAATCAAATGCATTCATTAAAAAGCGTTAGTTTGGCACCAGGTTATTTAAGTCATCAAATGAATTTAGTGTTAGCGCAAGATTTATATGAAGAAAAATTAGTCGGTGATGAACCCGAACCATTAGAAGTGGTTACTTGGCCAATAGAACAAATTGATCAACTGCTTGAGCAAACAGACTTTACCGAAGCACGCTCTATCGCTGCTTTATTTATTATACAGAACTATTTAAAACGAAAATCTATTTAAAACAACAAAGGTGAATTAATTATGTCCTTTTCAAACACTGAACTAGAGTCAATCCTTAAAGACGTTAAGCTTATTGCTAAGCGCGCAGGCGATGCGATTATGCAAATTTACAACAGCGATGACTTTGACGTCGAAATCAAAAGTGATGATTCACCTTTAACCAAAGCGGATTTAGCGGCTCACCGCCTGATTGTTGATTATCTACGTGAAAAGTACTCAGACATCCCTTGCCTGTCTGAAGAAAGTAAGAATATTACCTTTGAACAACGTAAAGATTGGAACCAATGCTTTATTATCGACCCACTCGATGGCACAAAAGAGTTTATTGCTCGTAACGGCGAATTTACTGTCAATATTGCATTAGTTGTCGAAGGCAAGCCTATTTTAGGCGTTATTTATGCACCAGTCCTAGAAACGACTTATTCAGCAGCTAAAGGTATTGGTGCTTATAAACAAATAGCTGATGGCGAAAATACTCCAATGAAGGTTCGCTCTTTACAACAAAAAGAAGGTAAAGATCACTTTACCGTTGTTGCAAGTCGCCGCCATGGGTTAGATAAAGTTGAGACCTTGTGCCAAAACTTCCCAAGTTATGACCTAACCAGCAAAGGTAGTTCACTAAAAATGTGTTTAGTCGCTGAAGGTTCAGCGGATCTTTACCCAAGACTAGCTCTAACATCAGAATGGGATACCGCTGCAGCTCAGGCAATCGTTGAAGAAGCTGGTGGCCAATTAGTGCAACTTGATTATTCTGATATGACCTACAATCAAAAAGAGTGCTTACTTAACCCATTCTTTTTAGTGCTCGGCGATCCCAAGTTTGATTGGAAAAAAGAGTT
>CAYPMT010000030.1:0-20101 GCA_964411875.1 uncultured Kangiellaceae bacterium | reverse complement strand
ATGGTATAAATATGAACCATAAGAGAAACAAAGGTCACAACAACCATCATGGTTGCCGTTAATGAATCAATTAAAAAGCCAACTTGTAACGTTAAACTACCTAAGTTTGCCCAAGAATAAAGTGTATAGTTAAATGTTTCACTATCCCCTGAGAGATAACCATAAGCAATATTGATAGATAAGACACAAGCAGCAGCTACTGCACTAACAGTAATTCGGTGTGCCCATAAGCGGTTTTCTTTTCTTACTAAAAAGCCACTCACTATTGCCGCTATTAGCGGTAATAAAATAATGGCTAGTAATTGATTCTGCATAATAGCTAAACCTAAATTGTACTTTTAAAGCGAACTATTTAAAGTCGCTTTCTAAAGTTTACCCTTTTAAGTGATTCAGTTTTTCAATATCAATAGTTGCTCGATTACGAAACAAAACAACAATAATGGCTAATCCTATTGCCGCTTCAGCCGCTGCAACCGTCATAATAAAAAAAACAAAAACTTGCCCAACCAAATTTTCAAGAAAATGAGAAAAAGCAATAAAGTTGGTATTGATTGCTAATAGCATCAACTCAATACACATCAATAAAGTAATCACATTTTTACGGTTGATAATAATGCCTGCCACACTAATTGAAAAAAGAATGGCACTTAGTAATAAATAATCAGATAAACCAATCATGACTTTTTATCCCCTTTATTTGGCGAAACATTTGAGTCAGATTCATCACTACTTTTTTCTTCAGCTTGTTTAACTACTGGCTTCATCTTTATAATTTTCAATCGGTTATCTTTATTTGCTTCCAGTTGCTTAGTAATATTTTGTGATTTAGCATGGCGTCGACCTCGAAAGGTCAAAGCAATAGCAGAAATAATCGCTAGCAAAAGAATAACCGCTGCAATTTCAAAAGCAATAACGTAATCCGTATAAAGCACTCGACCCAAGGCTTTTATATTCGAATAATTTGCATCTTTAGCTACTGGTAAAGGATAGTTCTCATCCGAAAAATAACCTTGTGTGACTAAGCCATAAAGTAGCGCAAAAAATAATGCTGAAATGAGTAACGCCAAAGGCAGTCTTTTAACAAAACCTTGTCTCAACGCGGCATAATCAACATCCATCATCATAACAACAAACAAAAACAGCACCATCACAGCGCCAACATAAACCACAATTAAACTAATGGCTAAAAACTCCGCTTCTAATAACATCCATATACCTGATGCTGACACAAAAGCTAAAACTAAAAAAAGTGCCGCTTTTACTGAGTGCTTATTACTGATCACCATAAGGGCTGAAAAAATCAGTAACACAGCAAAACTGTAAAACACTATTGTTTGGAAAAGCATTATTTTCCTCTTAAATTTTTCCCCTTCGATTTCTCTCAGGGTATTGATAAGAACTTATTTATTTAAAAATCACTCTATTAACGATACTTCGCATCTTCTGCTCTATCAGCAGCAATCTGCTCTTCATGCAGATGTCCCATTTCTAATAGTTTTTCTTTAGTCATAATATTTTCGCCCGCATTTTCAAAGTGATAATCAAACACGCGCGTTTCAACAATTGAGTCGACTGGACAAGACTCTTCACAAAAACCACAAAAAATACATTTAAATAAATCAATTTCATATTTGGTTGTTCGGCGAGTACCATCACTTTCACGTTCACCAGCATCTATAGTAATAGCCGCCGCAGGACAAACAGCTTCACAAAGTTTACAAGCAATGCAACGCTCTTCTCCATTAGGATAAGAACGCAGGGCATGCAGGCCTCTAAAACGAGGTGACTGAGGTGTTTTTTCCTCTGGATATTGAATGGTAATTTTTTGCCTAAACATATTTCGCCAAGTAACACTTAATCCTTTACGAAGTTCTCGCAACGAAAAACTATTAAACCAATTTCTAATTTGCTTACCCATTCTCATTGTTTAAACCCACCCTGCTTTTATAAAAATAGCCACAGCAACAATCCAAACTAAGGTAACCGGTATAAAAATTTTCCAGCCTAAGCGCATAATTTGATCATATCGATAACGCGGAAAAGTTGCTCGGATCCACAATAAGCCAAATAAAAATACCGCTGATTTAATCAACAGCCAAACGGTTCCTGGTATCCAAGCTGTCCACTCATCAACAAACCTATAACCTTCAAAAGGTGATAACCAGCCACCAAAAAACATAATAGCGGTTAAAAATGAAATTAAAATCATATTGGCATATTCAGCTAAGAAGAAAAGTGAAAACGCCATGCCACCATATTCGACATGAAAACCGGCAACAATTTCTGATTCACCTTCAGCCATATCAAAGGGTGCCCGATTAGTTTCCGCCACGCCCGATATCCAATAAACAACTAGTAATGGAAATAGTGGGATCCAAAACCATTGTAAAATACCACCTGACTGAGCTAACACAATCTCACCCAGGTTCATACTTTGTGAACACATTAAAACGCCAACCAAAGCAAAGCCCATAGCTAACTCATAAGAAACAATTTGTGCAGCACTTCGCATCGCTCCAAGAAAAGCATACTTAGAATTTGAAGCCCAGCCAGCAATAATCACTCCATAAACAGCAATTGAAGTCATGGCTAAAATATAAAGCAAACCAGCATCAACATCAGCTAATACTATACCTGCATCAAAGGGGACAACAGCCCAGGCAGCAAAAGCTGGCCCAATAAATAAAACAGGTGCAACCACGAACAAGCTTTTACTAGCTCCACGAGGCACAATAATTTCTTTCATAATTAATTTAAGACTATCAGCGATTGGTTGCAGCCAGCCTTTTGGTCCAACACGATTTGGTCCTAAACGTAATTGCATATAACCAATTATTTTACGTTCTGCATAAGTGGTGTAAGCGACTGCTAAAACAAGTGGCAATAAAATCGCCACAATTTTGAGCAAAATCCAAAACAAGGTTTCGAACCAAAGCATTAAGTCCAATTCCATCATGGTTTAACTCCCATCATATCTTAGTCCCCATCATGTCTTAACTCTCGAAATACTAATAGGATGTGTAGATGCTTTTGGAGTTTTTTGCAAAGCTTCAGCTCGTCTTACCATAGGGTCAACATCATAAAGGCCTAAGTCCTCCCGAGACGTTTCTTCTTCACTCACTTCAATTAAAACCGGAGGCTCTTTGCGTATTTGTCTTTTTGGCCCAACTGAATCAAATTTTTCTTTGAGCTGTTCAATAACTTGACGCGATGATTCATAATCAAATTCTTTTAGCTCAAATAAATTAGCCAACACTCTAAGTATTTTCCATGCCGGTCTAGCTTCACCTGGTGCTTTTACTGCAGCAGCAAATGATTGCCACTTACCTTCAACATTAACATAAGTGCCAGAAGTTTCGAAACAACCGGCAATAGGTAACATAATGTTGGCGTAATCCAATACTCGACCATCAGCAAAAGGCGTTAATGCAATCACTGTTTTAGCTTGCTGTAAATTGGCTAACGCTTCTTTTGACCAAACACTTTCCATGTCAGGCTCACAATTTAATAGCAAATAACCTTTCATTCCTTCTAACAACATTTGTTTAGCGTTTTTACCTAGTTTTGATTTACCACCAACTGCTGATTGCATAGGAACAGCACCAGCAATTTTATTACCCGCAGCATTACAGCCTTGAGTCATATAACCCCACTTTGACTCAGTCACGGCAGCTAATGACTCTGCAAGCCAGTTAATCGTATAGGCCTGTGGGTGTTCTTGAACATAAACGCCCATTAAAATACACGAGGCTTCTTCATCAATTAAATTTTGTGCAATTTCTCGATGAGCAGCTTCTGGAACAACGCCATTCAACCACTCTTTCGATTCTGCATGTAAAACACCAGGATTAATTTCATCTGCTGCCGCTAACACAGCTGAAAACTCATGAGCAAGCTGATGTGCTTTAGGCTGTAACTCATGAGACAAACGAAAGTTGTATTCCCCATCAAAAGGATTGATTGCCATGACTTTACCAAAGCCTGTCGCTTTTCTAACTCTTAAAGCAGCCAATGGTTGCTCATGTCTTAAGTCTGCACCAATTAATAAGGTCGCATCCATATGCTCTAATGAAGCAAGAGGAAAGTTCATGCCTGAACGCACTCGTCCTCTTGTATCACCGGAAAAATCACGGCGGCGTAATCTAAAATCAATATTATTACAACCAAGTCCTCGAACAAGTTTTTGTAATAAATAACTTTCTTCTGTCGTTGCATTGTTTCCAACCAGGGTACCAAAATCCTCACCATTAGAAGCACCAATAATTTGTTTCATTTCAGAAACAACTTGGCTCAATGCTGTTTCCCAGTCGACTGAATGCCACTGACCATCTTTTTTAATTTGAGGTTTTACTAAACGATCACCTTGAGTCAAAGCTTGATAAGAAAAACGATCTCTGTCGGATAACCAAACTTCATTAATTGCTTCGTTTTCTCGAGGAACAACGCGAATAATTTCACTACGACGATGATGCACATAAACATTTGAACCTAAACAGTCATGCGCTGCAATTGAAGGTGTTTGTTGCATTTCCCAAGCACGTGCTTTAAATTTTGACGGCTTTGCTGTTAGAGCGCCAACGGGACATAAATCAATAATATTACCTGAAACTTCCGACTCTACTGCACCTTCGATATAAGTGCCAATCTCAACATGCTCACCTCGACCGGTAGCACCCATTTCACGAATACCAACGACTTCCTGACCAAATCGAACACAACGAGTACAATGAATACAGCGAGTCATATCGGTGGCAATCAAAGGACCTAAGTCTTTATCAACGACAACTCGTTTACCTTCAGTAAAACGACTAATATCCTCGCCATAACCCACCGAAAGATCTTGTAGTTCACATTCACCACCCTGATCACAAATAGGACAATCAAGCGGATGATTAATTAATAAAAATTCCATCACCGACTTTTGTGCGGCAATAGCTTTGTCAGTTTTAGTTTTAATCACCATGCCTTCAGCAACAGGTGTTGCACAAGCCGGCACGGCTTTAGGCAAATTACTTACATCAACCATACACATACGGCAATTCGCTGCTACCGACAATTTTTTATGGTAACAAAAACGTGGCACATAGATATCAGCTTCATCGGCAACTTCAATAATCATTGAGCCGACTTCAGCTTCTAATTTTTTGCCATCAATTTCAATATGAACTTTATCCATAATCTTTAATTTACCTACCCTATTTAAGTCAACTTTCTCAGTTAACGAAAAGTTACTGCTCAGCTACTAAACTGCGTTTATGTTCAATCATATATTCAAATTCATGATGATAATGTTTGAGAAAACCTTTCACTGGTAGTGCCGCAGCATCACCTAAAGCGCAAATGGTTCTTCCCATAATGTTCGTTGCGACTCTTTCAAGGTTTTCTAAATCCTCAGCTCGCCCCTCACCTTTTAGAATGCGATGAATAACCCGAGACATCCAACCTGTTCCTTCTCGACAAGGTGAACATTGACCACAAGATTCTTCATAGTAAAAATGCGCTGTAATAGCCGCAAGCTCAACCATACAAGTAGTTTCATCTAGAACAATTACTGCTCCAGACCCCAACATAGAACCAGCCTTACCAATAGCATCATAATCCATCGTTAATTCCATCATAGTCTCTGCCGGCAAAATGGGTGCCGAAGAACCACCAGGAATAACTGCTTTTAATTTTTTGCCGCCTAAAACACCGCCAGCTAATTCGAGTAACTCGGCAAAAGGCATCCCTAAACCCACTTCAAAGTTGCCAGGGTTATTAACATGGCCTGACACAGAAAATAATTTTGTTCCACCATTATTTGGTTTACCTAAATCAAGAAACCATTGACCACCATGTTGTAAAATAACCGGGACTGATGCATAACTTTCCGTATTATTCACATTAGTCGGACGACCAAATACACCATAGTTAGCCGGGAAAGGCGGCTTAAATCTTGGTTGACCTTTTTTACCCTCTAATGATTCAATTAAAGCCGTCTCTTCACCACAAATATAAGCGCCTGCGCCCATATGATTATGTAAGTCAAAACTAAAATCTGAACCTAATATACTTTCACCTAAATAATTTTTTTGTTTGGCTTCAGCAATTGCCGCTTCCATTCTTTCGTAAGGTTCGTAAAACTCACCGCGCATATAGTTATAACCAACTGTTGCATTCATCACATAACCCGCAATAATCATTCCCTCAATCAATTGATGGGGGTTATAACGTAAAATATCTCTATCTTTAAATGTTCCTGGTTCACCTTCATCAGAGTTACACACAACATATTTTTGTCCCGGCATATTACGAGGCATAAAACTCCACTTTAATCCGGTAGGAAACCCAGCGCCGCCACGTCCACGTAAGCAAGACAGTTTTAACTCTTCAACAATGGTATCTTGATCCAAATCACCCTGAACAATACGTTTTAATACACTGTAACCACCCACACTTTCATAGGCTTCAAGTGTCCAAGGTGACTCTAGATGGAGTGTTCTAAAACAAACTTCATTAGCCATTAATCTTTAGTCTCCATTTTTCCTATTGTTTCGGAATTTTGGTTAGAGTCAAAGGATTTGGGGGTATTTAATTCAAGCTCAGCAATATCTGATAAGATTTGATCAATTTTTTCTTCAGTTAAATTTTCATGATAGCGTTTATTCACTTCAAGCATTGGCGCACCCGCACAAGCAGCCATACATTCAACCGTTTTAATCGTATAAAGACCATCTTCTGTGGTTTCACCTAATTTAATATTTAAACGATTTTGTAAATGTTTAAGTACTTTATCAGCACCACGTAATGAACAAGAAATATTATTACAAACCGAGATCACATGTTTACCAACCGGCGTTAAGTGAAACATAGAATAAAAAGTCGCTACTTCAAATACAGCTATATGAGGAACATCTAAATACTCTGCAACTGCCTGCATTATTTCATCAGTTAAATAATTACTATGATGCTCTTGGGCAATAGTCAAAGCAGCAATAATAGGCGGTCTTTTACGATCAGTCGGATACTTTTTTATCCACTGATCAATTTTATCAATCGCTTGCTGCGGCAATAACTGTTTGAGGTGACGGGTTTGATCATAATTAAAATCTGTCATTAGCGATCAATCTCCCCAAACACAATATCCATAGTGCCAATAATAGCAACAACATCCGCTAACATATGACCTTTGCTAACTTCATTCATTGAAGCCAAATGAGCAAAGCCTGGTGCGCGAATTTTAACGCGATAAGGTTTATTCGCACCGTCAGAAACTAAGTAAATCCCAAACTCACCTTTAGGATGCTCCACGGCTGCATAAGCCTCACCTTCTGGCACACAATAACCTTCAGTAAATAATTTAAAGTGATGAATCAGTGATTCCATATCATTTTTAACATCCGCTCGTTTCGGAGGCGCAATTTTGTAATCATCAACCATGACTGGACCCGGATTTTGTTTAAGCCAACCAATACACTGACGAATAATTCTATTCGACTGACGCATTTCTTCAACTCTAACTAAATAGCGATCGTAACTGTCACCGTTGCGACCAATGGGAACATCAAAATCAATTTCAGAATAAACATCATAAGGTTGAGTTTTACGTAAATCCCAAGCGACACCAGAACCTCTTAACATAGGCCCTGTATAACCTAATTGATAAGCTCTTTCAGGTGAGACAACACCAATACCCACCAAACGCTGCTTCCAAATTCGGTTTTCGGTTAACAAGGATTCATACTCATCAACACAAGCGGGAAACTTTTCAGAAAAATCCCATAAAAAGTCGAGCAAGGAACCTTGACGATTTTCATTGAGCGATTTTAATTTTTTTTCATTACGCCAGGGTGACTTTTCATATTGCGGCATGATTTCGGGTAAATCACGATAAACACCGCCGGGACGAAAATAAGTAGCATGCATACGTGTTCCAGAAACAGCTTCATACGCATCCATTAATGGTTCACGATCACGAAAGCAATACAAAAACATCGTCATAGCACCAACATCTAAACCATGTGCACCTAGCCACATTAAATGATTAAGTATGCGGGTAACCTCAGAAAACATGACACGAATATATTGAGCACGTACTGGCGCTTGAATACCTAAAAGTTTTTCTATAGCTAAAACATAAGCATGCTCATTACACATCATAGAAACATAATCGAGTCTATCCATATAACCAATGCTTTGGTTGTAAGGTTTAATTTCAGCTAGTTTCTCTGTTGCACGATGCAACAAGCCAATATGTGGATCGGCTCTTTCTATTGTCTCTCCATCCATTTCTAGGATCATCCGCAGCACACCGTGTGCAGCTGGATGTTGAGGACCAAAGTTTAGCGTATAGTGTTCAATTTCAGACATAGTAAATTTATCGTTTTATTTGGTATAACGTGTCTCTAATTTTTCAGCACTTAAATTTTAATTGTTGCTGGTTAAATTCTAAAAGTATAACTACAGCATTAACTTTATTTCGAACGTGAAATATCCCTTCGAATCACTCGGGGAACCAATATTCTTTCCTCAATACTGACTGGCTCATAAATACATTGCTTTTGCTTTTCATCAAAACGCATTTCTAATTCACCAATAACAGGGAAGTCTTTACGAAAAGGATGCCCAATAAATCCATAGTCCGTTAAGATACGCCTTAAATCAGGATGCCCCTCGAAGAGTATGCCATACAGATCAAACGCTTCCCTTTCAAACCAGTTGGCGCCACTCCAAACTGATATAACACTCGGTACCATCATCGTTTCTTGGTCAACAAAAACTCGAATACGTAAACGACGATTAAGTGTTATTGACAACAAGTGATA
Organism: uncultured Kangiellaceae bacterium; assembly: GCA_964411875.1. GTDB lineage: Bacteria > Pseudomonadota > Gammaproteobacteria > Enterobacterales > Kangiellaceae > Aliikangiella. The sequence continues at coordinate 11,297 of CAYPMT010000030.1, read as the reverse complement.
AACAACTGCAAACCGATTTTCTATAAATTTATATTCAACTTCGCAGGCCGAAGATAAATCTTCACGGCCTCGTTCAAAACCACTAGATGAAGCAGTTTCAGTATTCCACTCATCTTGACCATAGGTTAAATAGTCAATGCCACACAAATCGATCAATTGTTGAAATTGAAAATCATCATGATCACGTAATAACTTCACCACTGGAAGTAAATCTTGTTTATCAATTTCAATCGTTAATTCATCGACATCAACTTTGCTTGATACCACTTTATCCAACAAGTGTTGATCGATTAACTCTTGTAAAGTAGCTAACATTCAATTTTCCTTAAACATTACGAGCAATCGTACTTGTACGCTTAATTTTATTTTGTAGTTGTATCACACCATACATTAAGGCTTCAGCCGTTGGCGGACAGCCTGGCACATAAATATCAACGGGAACAATTCGATCACAGCCACGAACAACCGCATAAGAATAATGGTAATAACCGCCACCATTGGCGCAAGAACCCATTGAAATAACCCACTTGGGCTCAGGCATTTGATCATAAACACGACGTAAAGCTGGTGCCATTTTATTAGTTAAAGTACCCGCAACAATCATCACATCTGACTGCCTTGGGCTTGGTCTAAAAACAACACCAAAGCGATCAAAATCATAACGAGCAGCGCCTGCTTGCATCATTTCTACCGCACAACAAGCTAAACCAAATGTCATTGGCCACATTGAACCAGTACGAGCCCAATTAACTAATGTATCCACACTAGTGACTAAATAACCTTTACCCGATTGTTTAACTTCGGGCGAGTCTGTTGATTCTAAATCTGTTGACTCCAACCCTGCTGATGTTAGTTGTTGTGAACTCATAAACTATCAACTCTTTTTATTCCTGATTATTATTTGATCGAAATGGCTTAGTTATTATTCAGCTAGCAAGCTATTACTCAACTCGCTAAAATAATTCTTACTCCCACTCCAAGGCGCCTTTTTTCCATTCATAAATAAATCCGACCACCAGCAAACCTAAAAACACGCCCATAGCACCAATTGCAAACCAACTAAGCTCTTGGAAAACAACAGCCCAGGGAAATAAAAAGGCAACTTCTAAATCAAAAATAATAAACAGAATGGCGACTAGGTAGAAACGAACATCAAATTTATGGCGAGCATCTTCAAACGCATCAAAGCCACATTCAAAAGGCAAAAGCTTATCCTCTACTTCTTTTCTTGGCGCGGCAAAATAACCCACTAACTCTAAAAAAATGCCAAAACCAAGTCCAACAAGAATAAAAACGAGTATCGGTAAATAGTTTTCTAACATCTACACCTCCCCCTTAAATCTAGCTTATCAGTTACAACCTGCATTTTTAAAATGTGTTTTTAAAAAATAGCAAACAAATAAGTTTTTATGTTAATCAACTGATTAGATTCTAATAGACTCTCTATCAGTTTCAAATAACTAATTGATCTTATTGAGCATTCACTCATCAAGGTCATTAGCTAAGTATAACCTGTTTACAACAAAATGCGTTTAAAAACTTAGTTTTTATTCGTTTATATGATCATTTAAACCAATCGAATAAAAATTAACCACATAAGCTAATATGATACGAGATATCTCTATTTAGCTTTTATGATTAAAGCTCGCCTTGCGACGAATCCAAACACCATAAAGAATAAAAAGAAAGCTAATTGTTAATATTATAAAGAGTCCGTTAAAACCATACTGGCGGAATAAGGTCTCTTTGTTATGTAGATGGATAGATGACTCTAAACTACCTCGATGATAGCGAGGTAATTGCTTAACCACATTACCCGCAGCATCAACAAAAGCGGTAATGCCATCATTAGTTGAGCGAATTAAAGGCATGCCTAGCTCAATCGCTCTCATTCGAGCCATTTGCATATGTTGATAAGGCCCCAAAGAATCTCCAAACCAAGCATCATTACTAATGGTTGCAATAATTTGCGGTTTACCGACCTGGTTAGCCTTTAGTGATAATGCCCTGATAATTGACGGATAAACAATCTCATAACAAATCGCTGGAATTAAACTAAATTGCTCAAACTCAAAAGGCGGTTGCTCGATCACCGCTGGTGAAAAATTAGACATAGGCAAATCGAAAAACTTAATTAGTCCCCTAAGCCAGTCCTGCAATGGCACATATTCACCAAAAGGCACCAAAACTTGCTTTTGATAACTCTGTGATAATTCCCCATAAGCTTTTAATGTTGAAAAGCTACGATCTTGCTCTTCATCATAATCAGGGATACCCAAAATTAAATGGCTATTACGCTGCTTGGCTTTTTGGGTAATCTGATCAGTAATTGAAACAACTTGTTGTGCATAAGCTGGAATTGCGCCCTCTGGCCAAAGTATTAAATCAGCTCCCCACAAAGGCTCTGTTTCTTCCACCAATACTTGAATAATGCTTTCAAAATATTGCCTCTCCCACTTTTGCTCTTGAGGAATATTTGGCTGAACCAAAGCAACCTGCAATTGAATAGCCTTATCTGCATCATCATTTTGGTTACTATAATCTGCCGCAGCTAAAGCAACGACACTCATCAATCCAACTAAAACTAGACCATATATTTTAGCTCTAAAGGCTTTAAGTAAAATTAATGCCATCACTGAAACTATTGCTACCACAAACCAACTGACACCATAAACACCAAACCAACTTGCTAAACCAACTAGCGGTGAATCAATTTGACTATAACCAGCCAACAACCAAGGAAAGCCATTAAAAATAGTCGCTTGAATAAACTCACTAACCATCCAACTAAATGGTGCAATAAAGACGATTAAAGCTATTTGACTCTTCTGTAAAAGATAGCCACACAGATAAGAAAAAATTCCTTTAAAAGAGGCTAAAAGAAGTACAAATAATATCGTTAAAAAGCCTGCTAAATACCATGGCGCATGGCCAAATACGTTAATACTCACATAAACCCAGCTAGCACCTATGGCAAAACAACCAATCCCCCAATAAAAGCCGATTTGAAAGTTAGAGATTTTCACCTGTTCTGAATTAGCTTGCTGTGCTTTTTGAATTAAAAAAAGAACTGGAAATAATATTGAAAGAAATGCCAGTGGCCATATATCAACAGGTGCAAAAGCCAAAGGATAAAGACCTCCCGCAATCAACAGGCTAATCAGTGCCCGCCAACGAGATGAGAGTAACCAATGGAGAAAATCGTTAAACAAATTTAAATGAAACAAAACTGATGTCTGGCTTAGTAGATTCTTGACAGGAGACACTAATCGAAAGTGATAAACTAAACAAGTATTTGTTGCTTAGTTAAGTATAAATTATTAATACTCTCCCAAACTGCTTTGCAATAGCTTAAGCATCGCAATATTGGGAGAGTCAATAAGTCAGAATAAAAAGCTTAGTAGTTTACTGCACGAGGCAATTGTTTGGCCTGACCAACCCAATCTTCAACTTGAGATGTGCTTGGAACCTTACGTACAAGATTTTTTTCTTCATTAACTTCGGCCATTTTCACTTGTAGGTTTTCAGCATTTCGTTGTGCTAACTCAGGAACCGTATCAACACCAGCCGCTTCAAGTAAATCAGCATACTGAGTGCTTACGCCTTTAACGCGTGATAAATCAGCACGGTTAACCCAATTCAATAACTGCTTTTCACTAACATCTGCCTTTTCTGATACATCTTTACGACCTTTCTTTTCACCACAAACTTCTAAAAGATTTTCAAGGGTTGTGATACCTGCATCTTGCAATCGATTAGCGTAAGCTTCACCAATACCTTCAATTTCTGATAGTTTTGCCATAATTTTTTCTCCCAATGGTTAATGATTTATTTTACAGAGCCTATATTTTTTATAGACAATAAAAGAGTGTTAGGCTACGGAGACCTGCAAGCAGGTTATCAATAATTGCCTATAAAAACAATCGTAATAATCAATTCATATTAATCCATTCTTATATCAACTTTATTCATTAGAATGACTAGTTTTTTAGATAACTTTAAAGTAACTTATGCAATTAATACTATAAGCCTTTAAAATTAGGAGAAAAACTCCTATGCAACGAATAAGAGTCACATTGCGACTATCAATTATTTTTTTAATTGTGACTTTTTTAGTAGTAACAAGCTCAGTAATAAGTAGCTGCACAAAAACTACTTCGCCACCTTGCAATATTGATAAGAATTATATTGAAACGACTTCTGCCAACGGAGGCTGTTTAATAAAACACAATAATCAGTTATTAGTGATAATACATCGACTTAATAATAAGTTGGGGATTCCTGGTGGGACGAATAAAACAGATGAATCAGCTCAATGCACAGCACACCGTGAAACCTGGGAAGAAACTGGCTACTCAGTGACTGTTGGAAAGGAATTACAGGTTTTTAATAATGGCTTTCATTTATATCACTGCTATTTAAATAACGAATCGAGCACAACAAAAAAGTTAGATAACATAAATAGCTATGATAAAAGTGAAGTGCTGGACGTTTTATGGGTAAATCCTCAAAACATCAATAAAAAAGATTGGCGTTTCCCTGAACAACTAGCGCTTATTCAAACGCTTTACAAAAAGCTCTAGCGCTCTAAAACGATAACGCCTAAGTTGAGCTTTATAAACTTATTTCAGGCAACTTAATTGGTTTTTTTAGCGTTTTAAAAACGACCCTAAAACGCCACGAATAATTCGCTGACCTAGTGATGAGGTAACCATTCGTGTAACGCTTTTAAGTGCCGTTTGCGCAAAACTTTCACCTCGTCGGGTCGTTCTTTTTTCTGTCTTTTTTTCAGGCTCTTTTTCTTCTTTCTCAATCAGTTCTTGCTTGGCTTTGCGACGTTCTTTAATTTGTTCAAAAGCACTTTCTCTATCAATCACTTTATCATAATACTCACCAATCGGACTTTGCTTTCTGACTTCAGCATGTTCCGTATCAGTAATTGGCCCCATACGAGATTCCGGCGGCCTTATTTTTGTTTTCTCAACCATACGTGGAATTCCGTCAGGATCAAGCGTTGAAACTAAAGCTTCACCAACACCTAATTGAGTAATCACTTCTTTCACATCAAACGCAGGATTTTGACGAAAAGTTTCAGCCGAACTTTTAACTGCTTTTTGATCTTTAGGTGTAAATGCTCTCAAAGCATGTTGAATACGATTACCCAATTGACTGAGTATCGTGTCAGGAATATCTGTTGGGTTTTGAGTAATAAAATAAACACCGACACCTTTTGAGCGAATTAGACGAACAACTTGCTCAACTTTTTCTATAAAAGCAGACGACGCATTTTTAAAAAGCAAATGAGCCTCATCAAAAAAGAAAACTAATTTAGGTTTATCTAGATCTCCAACCTCTGGCAATTCTTCAAATAACTCTGACAATAACCAAAGTAAAAAAGTTGTGTATAAATTGGGCGCCGCCATCAACTCATCGGCTAACAATAAATTAACATAACCTTTACCATCTCTTGTTGTTCGCATAAAATCTTCGAGCTTTAATGCCGGCTCGGCAAAAAAGTTTTCTGCACCTTGCTGTTCTAAGACTAAAAGCTTACGTTGTATCGCACCAATAGAACGCGTACTCACTGAACCATACTCCAGCGTGAGATCTTTTGAATGTTCACCAACATAAGTTAACATGCTGCGTAAATCTTTTAAGTCTAATAAAAGTAGCCCTTGATCATCCGCCAGTTTGAATAGAACATTGATAACACCTTCTTGGACTTCATTGAGCTGAAGTAATCGTGATAATAGTAAAGGGCCTATTTCTGAAACGGTTGTTCTAAGTCCATGCCCCCGTTTACCAAACAAATCCCAAAAAACTGTCGGGAAACCACAGGGGCTATAACCATTCACACCTGTTTTATCAGCTCTTTCTTTTAGTTTTGGTTTATCACTGCCGGTTTGAGTAATACCACTTAAATCACCTTTTATATCGGCCATAAAAACTGGTACACCTTGCTCAACAAAACCTTCAGCTAAAATCTGTAGCGTAACTGTTTTACCCGTTCCTGTCGCTCCCGCAACTAAACCATGGCGATTAGCTAATGGTAAGTAAAGTTTTTGAACTGTCTCACTCTTACCAATGATTAAATTTGATTCTTCTTGTATCATTTTATTGATTCTTTTATTAGGTTGTTATTTTTAAATTGATTGATACTAATAGTTTTCATGACTATTAATAAGTTTCACGAGAAAACGTATCACACTGTTTCATATCACCACTGGTAAATCCGGTTTTAAACCATCTAACTCGTTGTTCTGAAGAGCCGTGAGTAAAAGAGTCTGGCACAACATGTCCATGAGAATGTTTTTGTATCGTATCATCACCAATAGCACTAGCCGCTCTTAAACCTTCTTCTAGATCACCGATTTCGAGCATATTGCGTTTATCTGCATGAAAAGCCCACACACCAGCCAAGCAATCTGCTTGCAGTTCTTGTCGAACCGATAATCGATTACCTTCGACTTTACTCACTTTTTGACGAGCTGCATGAACTTTTTGCGAAATACCAAGCAATGTTTGAATATGATGACCAACTTCATGGGCAATAACATAAGCTTGGGCAAAATCACCAGGTGCTTTAAAGCGATTTTTTAATTGATCATAAAAACCTAAATCAATATAAACCTTTTGATCGGCAGGGCAATAAAAAGGTCCCATAGCCGCTTCTGCCATACCACAAGCGGACTTAACAACATCCCTAAACAGAACCAATGTTGGCTCTTTATATTTTTGGCCCGTTTGTTCAAAAATTTGATGCCAAGTTTGTTCGGTGTCTGCCAAAATCACGGATACAAAATCAACTAATTCTTTTTCTTCTGTACTCTGTTGAATAGGCTGTCTTGTTTGAGTGACTTGGCTATGACCATGCTGGCCGCCAACCAAACCAAGTAGCTGTGTCAAATTGCCACTCCAGAAACCATAGCCAATCACCGCAGCGGCAGCAATTAACGTTCCCTTCACGCCTAATAACTTAAACACTACTGGCAAGAAACGCAACAAACCGCCACCTCGACCTCCTCCCAATAAGCCTTGACGAGAAGAATACTTAACTCCTCGTTGATCATCAACATTGTCACTTTTTCGATTACCACGCCACCGCATAGCTCTTACCTCATTGAAATAAAATCAAAACCCATTAATTTTTAAAGTAGCTTGAATATTTTTTATGTGTTCTTAAAATTGCTTGAGTGCCTTTTAATGAAAATGAATAGCCACAAAGTTTAAATTGACTTTTTTTCGCTATGGCTTGAATTATTACTTGTGTATCGAGTGGCGAGAAATCTGCATAGTAATCGCCTTGACCTTTAACTTCTACTTGAATCACACGAAATGCATCTTGGTTATTAAATTGAATTTGCATACATTCTTTATTATTTGTTTCCGTATCTGCTGACCATAAAATTTGATCATCAATAATATCGCCTTCCCAAGCAATCGTTAAACCATCGTTTTGATCGAGCATTAACCAAAAGCTATCTGGCATTTCTATTTTATGCTTGCGCTGTTTGACTGTTTGTGTGGTTTCATTAGCAAGTTTAGGCTTATCTTCAGATGATTCACTGCCTCCAAACCAAATCAATAATAAAGAAATCAAGATAATACCTGCGGCAACTAAAATCACTAACTTTATATTGGGAATTACCCAAGCCTTTATACTCTCAATCAAGCTATCAAAGCTAGAAGCTTTTTGTCGATGAGTTTGACGAAAGTTATCCGCAGTCGGTTCATTTGCTAAACGTTCTATGGTATTGGATTGTCTTAATAGCGTTACATCTGCTCCACTATCTAGTGTGGGCTCAACTCGAGCATGTCTGTTCACTGATTCTTGCTCATTGAGCCGCAAATCAACCGGGCCAGCATAACCTAAAATATGCTCTTGAGTTCGTCTAACTCTGGCATTGCTTAACATGGCTATAGCAATCGTTATCACTAGCGATAAAATTAATAATATCCAACGAACAACCACATTCTCAACGCTTGTAATACCTAAAACACAAATGATGAAGCTGAGTATTGGAATAACCGCCAATGGCATTCTAAAGCCAGCATCTCGAACTCGTCGAACTGATGCACTAGCTAAAAAAGGCAACAAGATGATTAAAAAAATCAACTTTGCTGTCATAGAGTTCAAAACTAAAACCAATAAATAACAGACTACACTAATAATTAGAAAGCGCCGACCATTGTCAAACCCTTGAAAACAGATTAATGATTTTAGTAATTGCATAAAATGCCCTTTAAACATGACCGACTATTAAATCAATGGATTAAATCATCCGTCAGGAAAGCTTGCTGTTCTTTTTGATTAAACTCAATTATTGTCGGGTATTATACCAGCTGAGTGAGCGGTTAAAAATCAAAGCCCTGATTATATTGTTTACTATTTGAGCCATTATAAACAACTCAAGGGTCAAAATCTCTTAAGCCAATAAAGCCAAGGGCTATTTTCTAGTCTAATTAGACACAACAAATAGATAATTTTGTCACATATGCTAAAATCTCACTCAATATCTCTTGCCTTCCAATCAGAGGACTTTAACCATCATGAAACAACCTGTTCGTATTACTGTTACCGGCGCTGCCGGCCAAATTTGTTACTCGTTACTTTTCCGCATCGCATCTGGTGAAATGCTGGGCAACGATCAGCCAGTTATTCTACAGTTATTAGAGATTACGCCAGCTCTTAAAGTTCTAGAAGCCGTTAAAATGGAACTCAATGACTGTGCTTTTCCATTATTAGAAGATGTTGTTTGTACTGATGATGCCAGCATCGCTTTTAAAAATTCAGACTATGCTTTAATGGTCGGCGCTAAACCGCGTGGCCCTGGCATGGAACGCTCGGATCTATTGAAAGACAATGGCAAGATTTTTAGCACGCTAGGTAAAACTATTAATGACGTCGCTAATTCTGATATCAAAGTGTGTGTCGTTGGTAACCCGGCCAATACAAACGCCTATATTTTAATGAAGAATGCGCCTAATCTTAACCCACGTAACATTACCGCTTTAACTCGACTGGATCATAACCGAGCGATTTATCAATTAGCTGAAAAATCTGGTCAGTCTATGAATAGTGTTAAGAAAATGACTATTTGGGGCAATCACTCAACTACTCAAGTTCCAGACATCACTCATACCAATGTTGGCAATCAATCAGCGACTTCGCTAGTTGATGCAGCTTGGGCCAAAGAAGAATTTATTCCAAAAGTCGCTAAACGAGGCGCGGAAGTTATTGCTGCTAGAGGTTCATCCTCAGCAGCATCAGCAGCCAATGGCGTTATTGATCATATGCGCGACTGGGTACTTGGTACGCCAGGCGATGACTGGGTTTCTATGGCTATTTTCTCAGATGGTTCATATGGTATTGAAGAAGGTCTGATCTACTCTTACCCAGTAACCTGTAAAAATGGTGATTGGAAAATTGTTCAGGGACTTGAGAATAGCGACTTTATTATAGAAAAAATGAAAGAATCAGAAAAAGAATTGCAAGAAGAAAGAGATACTTGCTCTGATTTATTTTAAAAGTAAGCTTTACTCTTAAAAATACAAGCCCTTCACTCGAAGGGCTTTTTATTGCGCGCCTATTTCCCTTTATTATTCACTTAAAGACTGTACCGAATTAGGGACTCTTTTTACCTAGAGACTGTGTTCACTTTAATACTGTTTCTACCTGGAGACTGTTTTCGTTAAATTCTTTTCTAACTTATTTTTATGATCTAGCTCAAGCGGCGGTAACTTACTTCCTTTATTCTGACCAGAAAGATAAAAAGTCATCCAACGCATTAAACGCATTGCGTAATCTAATTGAGCGGCACTCTTTTTATTACCATGGCCCTCATCAGGATAAAAAATCAAACGTACTGGTGTTTTAGTACGAGTTTTCATATAACGATACATAGTTACAGATTGACTGGGATCGACTCTGTTATCTTTTTCACCATGCAGAATCAAAAGCGGTGTTTTAGCCTTATCGGTATGATAAATAGGACTACGCTCTAACATCCACTGCCAACGCTCCCAAGGATAACTTCTCGCATGAACCAAATACATTTCTTCAGGAATATCAGTAGTACCAAATTGAGACACTTGGTCAGAAACACCAACAAACATCACACTAGCGGCAAAATATTTGCTGAGAGCTGTTGCCCCCCATCCCGCAGCATAACCACCATAAGAACCTCCAGTAATACCCACATATTGTTTATCAATTATGCCTTTATCCGATAAATAATTAATCGCATCAACCAAATCGTTAAACTCTCCTCCAGCATAGTCAGCCTGACCTTTTTTAGAAAACTCAACGCCTCGTCCAGTGCTTCCTCGATAATTAGGTAAAAAGACAACAAATCCCTGAGAAGCAGCGTATTTAACTGGTGAGATATAACGATCAATCCAAGCATCACTGATGTGACTTTCGGGGCCTCCATGCACCATCATAATCAAAGGGTAAGGTTTGCCTTTAACATAATTAATCGGATAAACCAGAATACCTTGCAAACTCACACTATCTCTAGCGGAGTAAGTTAACGTTTCTTGTTGCGGCATTTTTATATCGGCCAACCAAGTATTCAAATGAGTTAAACGCTTAAGTTCCTTTTTTGACAGATCGAATAACTCAGTTGGGTGCTTATCACTACTACCAAGACCAACAATAGACTGTGCAAAAGGGTTAACATCAATCGATGTAAAAACAACATCGCCAAGTGCTGCTCTTGGCATCATCGATTGATCATTTAAGTTCAATAACGAAACTTCACTCTTAGTACCAACATGCCCTAAAAAAAACACTTGAGTATCAGACAACCAATCAACATCTCGGATATGCCCTTGATAATTCTCAATAGGCTTTGTGATTTCTCCCGTTTTAACATCAGCAATAATCAAACGCCCTTCTGCCGGGTCATGGATATCTTCCGAAGCAATAATAGCAACTTTGTTTCCACTAATTGACCAACTGGCTTTGCCTAGTTTGCCATTGGTTTTAAATGCTCTAACTAACTTACCCTTGCTGTCATAAATATGGTACTGAGAGTACATATAATTATCGTCAGTTAGGGATGTTGGTGATACTCGCATTAAAATTTCTTCTTTGCTTGGGTGATAAACAAGCGAATGAATATGTAGTTTTAAACCGAGTGGGTTATGTTTAGTCGGGTTATCTAAATCCACACGATACGCCTGATTATTTTTGTTCGATTCTTCATAAGCTTTTATTTTAAAGCCTTGTTTTTCAAGGCGCTCTTCCTGTTGACTTTTGGGCGGCTTGGCTAAATAAATTAACTTTGATGTAA
>CAYPMT010000029.1:0-20610 GCA_964411875.1 uncultured Kangiellaceae bacterium | reverse complement strand
CAAGAAATTGCTGACAAGATAAACTCTGAAGTGCCTAGTATTAGTGCTGATGCAAAAACCACTGCACGCTTAGCCTTTGCAGGAACACTCGATGGTGATGAATCTTTTAGTGTTAGCATTAATGGCGAAACGTCAATTGTTGTCACGGGTGCTGACGAAGATGCCTTATTAAATTCACTAGGCTCGGGCATCCAACAGCTCGGAGCACTGTCGAATATTGAGGTTGAAGTCGATACCGCTAATAACTTTGTTGAAATCACGGATCAGTCTGGTGCCGATATATCCGTTCAGATTACGGCTATCACAGCAACAGATACTGATGAAGCATTAACCGTCGATTCAGTTAATGCAGGAGGCACACCACTTGGCAATGCACAAACACTTGATGCTGTTTCTGAGGGCTCTGTCATAACAGGCGACGTTAGTTTTACTACATCAGATACTAACTCAACTTTTGCTTTAATTGGCTCAACTGCCGCTGCAGGTAATAACTTAGGCGGTATCATTGGCACCTCCTCTGTTGCTGGTAATGTCACGTCGGGCGTACGAGTAGCTAATTTAGATATATCAACTGTAGAAGGCGCTCAAGAAGCACTTGCTGTAGTCGATGCGTCTATTAAGCAAATTGATAGTAACCGGGCGGCTCTCGGTGCGGTTCAAAATCGTCTGACAACGACCATTTCTAACTTACAAAGCATTATAGAAAATGTGTCGGCTGCGCGTTCACGAATTCGTGATACGGATTATGCTGCAGAAACCTCAGAGTTGGCGAAGAGCCAAGTATTGCAACAAGCCGGATTATCTGTTTTGTCGCAAGCTAATGCTTCAAGCCAGTCGATTCTATCATTGCTACAAGGTTAAGATCATGAAAGTAGAAAGAACCCCTATCGTACGACAACTTTAGGTACAACAACCAAAGCTCGCCAGCCAGCGGACTTTGGTTTGTTCTTCCTCTCACAACAACACCAGATTTTTCTGCTTGTAAATCAATTGCTTATTGATTTTATATCACTTTTATCAAATAAAAAGTAAAGTCGCCATTTTTGAGGCCGATAATACTTTTGAGCGTTGGTTGTTCTCAGCAATTAACCACTCAACAAATTATTGTTTCTCAGGCGATGGTTTTTCTTAGATCTCATTCCCCTAGAATTAATAGTTTAATCATTGAAAAAAATGTTTCTCAGACAGTTTTTTCAAGTAGTCGGGGATAGTGTATTTTGCGCTATCTGTATTTTTAAGCACTTTGTAATGTTAGTTTTTTGACAGTTTTAAAGCCGAGTTCTCAGCTCTTTTAAAACTTCGCTTTAACCTAACTATCAAAGGTTTAGGAGATTAATCATGGGTAATGTCATTCAGACGAATGTTTCGTCTATCGGTGCTCAACGTGCGCTTGGTCGTACTAACGAAGCACTTTCAACAACTTTTCAACGTCTTTCAACTGGTTTAAGAATTAACAGTGCAAAAGATGACGCTGCGGGATTGCAAATCTCTAACCAATTAACTTCACAGGTTAATGGTTTGAGTCAAGCAATTCGTAATGCAAACGATGGTATTTCACTGGCTCAAGTCGCTGAAGGGGCTTTGCAAGAAACTACGAATATATTACAACGTGTTCGTGACCTTTCAATCCAATCAGCTAATGGTACAAACAGTCAGGCTCAAAGGGATGCACTGCAAGCTGAGGTCTCTCAGTTACAGTCTGAAATTAATCGTATTGCTGATACAACTTCTTTCGGTGGTCGAAATCTTCTTGATGGTACATTTGGCTCATCAGCACTACAAGTTGGTGCGCAAGCTAATGAAACTATCAATGTTAATATTTCTTCAGCAAAAGGTAACTTGATTGGTAGTCAAAACTATGAGCTTGAAGGTACAGTAGCCGGCACGCTAGTCGATGCAGGAACAACCACACTGACAAGTGCTGGTCTTATTGTCACTCAAGATGGCGTTTCTAGTACAGCAACTACCACTGCTGATAACTCTTCAACAGCACAGATAGCCGCTGATATTAATGCTGCAACTGCCGCTGCTGGTGTTGGCGTACAGGCAACCGTTGAAAATGAAATATCGATCACTTTTAGTAACACACTAAACGGTAACACTGGTGTATTAACAGTTAACGGACAAGCAATTACTGTCTCTAACTTTTCAACCACTGATGTTTCGGCACTAGCTGCAGCCATCAACGAAAACGGTAGCACAAACACTGTTGCAACTGTTGACGAAAATAACTCAGCTAATTTGATCTTAACAGCAAGCGATGACATTGCTTTGCAGCTTGATTCTGCAGACTCTGTTGCAACTTTTACCATTACAACTCAAGATGGCACTACCAATGCGGCTGACGCAGAGGCAGATCCACAAATAGCTGTTGGTGAAATAAAACTATCCAGTAATGATAATTTTAGTTTTTCAGGTGCTAACGCTGAATTATTTGCAACAGCAACAGGTCAAAGCCAGTTAAGTAATGTTGATTCAATTGATATTTCAACTCAACAAGGTGCTCAAGATGCAATTGATGTTCTTGATGGCGCTATCACAAAAATTGATAGCAACCGAGCTGAGTTAGGTGCAATTCAAAATCGCCTATCATCAACTGTTTCAAACTTAGGTAGTATCATCGAAAACGTATCGGCTGCCCGTTCACGTATTCGTGACACTGACTTTGCTGCAGAAACTGCTGAATTAGCTAAAAACCAGGTATTACAACAAGCTGGTTTATCTGTATTAGCGCAGGCTAATGCTTCTAGCCAATCAGTATTATCGTTACTACAGTAAGCTAATGATAAACGTTGAGTTAATCTTTAACGTTTTGGTGAGAAAGCCAGTTTTAAATTGGCTTTCTCACAAGTTCTTAGGAGGTGATTTGCTATGACTATCAATAATTTGTCAGGCAACATTCAACCGCCCATAGCGGATAACGGCACTGATTTGCCAGAATCAAGCAGCAGAGCGCCATTAGTTAGTGAAGTCAATAATGTTAAACCATTAAATATTAATAACAATAGTCGCTTAGAAGGTAAACAAACTAGTATACCCGTTGAAGATGAGATTAAAAATCAGGTTGAAGAGTTTCAACAATTCAGTCAAAACATTAATCGTAGCCTTCAGTTTAAGATAGATGACGAATTAGGTGTCACAATTGTTAGAGTCGTCGATAAAGATACTGACGAGTTGATTAGACAATTTCCGCCTGAAGAGTTACTCAACCTTTCTAAGCGACTAAGTGAGTTTAATGATACAGATTCTGCCAATAGTGGAGTCTTGCTGCAAGAAAAAGTTTAAAAAAGGGAGCTCTTGCTCCCTTTTTTAAATCTTAAAAAGCTGGCGCAAAAATTGCTTTTTTAATTTAAATGATGGCTATTAACACCATCGAACGAAATCGATTAAGTAAACCACGGTTTACTTAATAACTCTCTCAGATGACATGATTTTATGAGCTAGAGCTTATGAGTCATCAGGTTAAAAGGTAGGTAAGTTTATGGGTGGAATTTCAATTGGCGGATTAGGTTCTGGGCTTGATGTAACCAGCATTGTTGATGCATTAGTTGAAGCCCAAAGAGCACCAAAACAAAATAGCCTCGATAGGCTCGAGACTTCTGTTACCTTTACTTTAACAGGACTAAATGCATTAGGTGCAGCATTGAATGAACTAAATTCTGCCGCACTCGACCTAAGCCTATCATCAAGCTTTGGCCAACGATTAGTGACAACCAGTAGTAACGATTTTTTTACTGCAACAGCAACGAGCAATGCTTCATCAGGAAATTATAATATTGAAGTTCAACAGCTGGCCCAAGGTAGCCAACATGAAACCTCCATCTTGACGGGTGGTAGTAGTACAACCTTTGGTGATGGCACGCTTACTTTTACCGTAGGTGCCGAGTCTTTCGATATCGAAATCAGTGCAACTGATAATTTACAAGATATTCGAGACAAAATTAACGACTCAGCTGACAATGAGTTAGTCTCAGTAAACTTATTAAATAATGTCTCCAATGGCGTAGATACAGGTAGCATTCTTAGCTTTAACTCAACAACAACTGGGCTGGGTAACGATTTAGTTATTTCATTTACAGGTGATGCATCTCTGGCAGCACTTACTCCAGCAGCCAGCACCAGTGCAGCAGATGCTATTATTGAAATCGATGGCTTTACTGCAAACAGTAGTAGTAACACCTTCACTGATGTTATTCAAGGTGTAACCGTTAAAGCAGTCAAAGAAAATGAAGTAGGCGAAACTGAAGAGTTAGCAGTTTCTCTTGATAAAGACAAAACGAAATCCTTAATTTCAGGCTTTGTTGAAACCTATAATGCGTATGTAGCCGTTGAAAAAGAGCTTGGCTCTGCAACTAATGGTGCAGAAGGTACTCTTTTAGGTGACTACACACTTAGACAAGTTTCATCCCAAATAAGACGTCTATTTTCATCTCAAGTAGAATCAGTGACAGGCTCATTTAATAGTTTATCGTCTATTGGTATCTCCACAACACAAACCGGCGAATTAGAAATTAATGAGACTACCTTAGACGATGCTATTGATAATAACTTTGAAGATTTTGAAGAGCTATTTGCTAGCGAAAATGGGTTTGCAACAAATCTCAGAGAGTTAATAAGCAGCTATACTAATAGTAGCGGTATTATAAGTTCTCGCGAAGAATCATTAAACTTGCAAATTGATAAAATTGCTGATGAAAGAATAAACCTTAACCTTAGAATAGAAAGATTACAACTGCGTTTAACCAATCAGTTTGCGGCTATGGATGCCATAGTTGCACAATTAAATAGTACACAAAGCTATATTGCTCAACAGTTTGCAAACTTACCAGGGTTTTCAAGTGGTAACAATGAGTAAATATTTAATTAATTTTGAGGATAAAATAATATGGGATTAACAGGCGCATCAGCTTACACCAACATGAGTGCAGCCACAGGTGTGGAGAATGCTGACCCACATCGCTTAATACAAATGCTTCTTGATGGTGCTATTGAAAAAATTAATCGTGCTAAATTTTTTATGAAAAACAAAAAAATAGCTGAGAAAGGCGAACACATTAGTTGGGCCATTTCGATTATTGGTGGGCTTAAAGGAAGCTTGGATATGGAGAACGGTGGTGATGTATCAAAAACTTTAAGTGCGCTTTATGACTATAGTTGCACTGCTTTAGCTGAAGCGAATATTACCAATGATGAAGAAAAAATTAATAGCGTTCTTAACATTATGCAACAAATTAAAGAAGGATGGGACGGCATTCGTGAAGAGTCATTAAAACTAGCGCCGCAACAACCCTCTTAGTTAAGGCATTAGATAAAATTGTAGTGAGGAGTATTATGTCTGCTGAAATTGTTAATATTAACCAAGTTCTATTGGACCTTGAAGGTTTTCATGAAAAAATACGCATTCAAACTGAATTATCAAATTGGCATGGCGTACAAAAACTAGTAAAAGAGCGTCATCAAAAAATTCAACGTTTTATAGAGTCCAGTCAAAATGAAGAAATCAACAAAGACAACTTATTAAAAATTCAGAAAAAGCTCCTTAACGATGACAAAGAGCTGCATAAAATTTTAGTTGAAAATAAAAACTCGCTTATTAAATCCCGAATCAATCTAAGGAATTCTTACAAAGGTGCTAACGAATACCGAAAAACCAGCAACAACTCTTGAATTACCTTTTTCATCAGGTGAACAATCAGTTGATATTGCTCAAGTAACAGCAGAAGATATTGATCTCATTACTCGTTGGACAATTGCACTGCACCAGCATGAAGATGACGGCAAGTTAAAGCCTCATCAACACTTTGAAAAAAACCTAAAAAAATGGTTGTCTCTAGAAATCGATAACAATAACAGCCTTTTTTTACTGGCTTTAATTAAACAAAAGCCTGTTGGTTTTATTGCTGGCACAAGCATTATTAATGACAATGGTTTAATTGCTGCGCCACTGAAAGGGTTTATTCAACTTTTGTGGGTTGAAGAACCCTTTAGAAAACAAAAAATCGCTCATAGTTTATTAGAGTCTATAGAAAATTGCTTTTTGTCAATCGGCATAGAATATATTGAATGCCAATATACCAAAAAAAACAATTTAGCCCATCAGTTCTGGCAAGATAAAGGCTATAAAGCCAATGCTTTAATTGCTAGAAAAATCATTGCTTAATCATCCCTCTTACTACAAGAAATTAAACAAATTTAGATCTTGGACTCTAACAAAACTAGCTTGAGCAGCTTCTAGGACAACTAACTGCTGTGAAAACCTTGTTGAAGCCTCAACCATATCTAAATCTTCAACATCGGATAGGGCCGTTCGGCTCACCACTAATAATGATAAGTTACTATTTGACTCTTGCTCAATCGAGTTAAGACGGCTACCGATTTTTCCACGACTGATATCAATATTTTGTTGTGCTCTATCAAAACTTTTTTGAACGCCGCTAATCACATTAAGAAAATGTGCTCTACTTTCAGGACTTTCGCCCGCGCTAGCAACAGCATCGATAGCTGTTTTAATCGTGGTAAAAATATCTTGTGGCTGGCTGGGTGCAATCTCAAATTGATCACCGGCAGCAGGTTCACCAGTTACCTCAAAGCTAATGCCATTAAAGCTAATGGTTTGACCTTCTTGCCAAACTGTTGCAGGTATGACTGTCGAACCTGACGTATCACCAGTTACGCTATAGGTTGTATCACCATTAACATCTGTTCCAAATGATACGGTATAGGCCTCTGCTAAAAATTGTGGTGGCGCTTGATAACTGCCGGGAGAAATAAGTCCTGTGCCAGTGTTAGCGGAATTAGATACTGTTGTAAACTTTCCATTACCATTAAAAATATTGCTAAATATATCAAAGCCTGTATCGGATGTTTGGGTAACTAAGCCACTACTGACTCTTAATAAGCGTCGTGTTTGATCACCATTATAAACCGAGTCGCCACTTGCATCTGTTGTGAAAGGTTTTGTCTTAACGCGACTTCCAGCAAACAAATAATCACCATTAGCATTCTGTGTGTTTGCCAAGCCAAAAGCTTCTCTAAGATTTTCTTCTATTTCAATCGAAATACTATTGAGCTCTTCTTGACCATATAAACCATTACCTAATTGAACAGTTAGCTCTTTAACTTTAAATAAAATATTTGAAACACCATTTAAAACTGTCTCAGCTAATTCATTACTGGCTTTAGCGGCATCACCATTACGATTGAACTGCTCTAACTGTGAAATTTCAGTTTTCAAAAAATTAATTGATGTTATAGCAACCGGATCATCCGATGGTTTAAGAACCCGCTTTTGAGTCGCTATTTGCAGCTGTGTTTTTTGCAAATCTGCTTGACGCAAAAGCATTTCTCTAATGCCTGAACTAACAATTTGACTGGTTGATATTCTCATAATTCTTAAAAACTAGTTTTTATCTATCCTATTATCGAAATGCATCTATTACTGTTTGAAAAGTATTTCTTGCGACTGAAATTGCCTGTGCAGATGCTTGATAAGCTTGTTGAAATCTAATTAAATTAGCGGCCTCTTCATCTAAATTAACACCTGAAACACTGCTTTTTCTTTCCTTTGACTGAAACAATAAACTCTCAGAGGCCTCACGCTTAATTTTAGCTGATTGAGTCTTCACACCAATGTCACTAATTGCTCGCCCAAAAGCCTGTTGAAAGTTTGAGTTACCATTATCCAAGGTCGCTGAAAATTGTAACTCACCAAGTGAACTAACATTGGTATTATCACCGGCACCATTGTTATTAAAATTAATGTCAAAACTATCGCCAGATTGAGGATCACCAGAAATTGTCACTTCATAACCATAAGCATTATAGGGTGCTCCGGCCAACTGAAGGATATTGTTTTCTTGATTAGCAACAAAACCAGATATACCACCAGCTAATAAAACTGGTGTGCCTGTTGTCATATCAAAAACGGAAAATTCACCGGGGGTAGCATCAAATTCAATACGAATTGGTGGTGTTAAACTCCCTGGCGTGGTTGTAAATACACCAGTCGTTGTGTCAGTCACTTGCGTTGAAGCAATTCGACCACTACCAATATTAGTATTCGATTGTTCAGCTCTAATTGGTGATGCAGCCGCAATTTTTTCAGGCTGTGAAACTAATGATTCAAAATCACGTGAAAAATTCCGCGTTGGTTGAATTTCAAAAACATCACCATCAACTGCTGCACCTGACTCAAAGTTTATAGTAAAACCTTCTGAAGCAACTTGTACCGTAGCAGGTACAATACCTGGCGGCGCAAAAGTTGCAATATTAGTATTGTTTGTTGTATCAACTAGCTGGTAATTCCCACCCGATAAAAATAGCCGATAGTTAGAGTCTTTTAATTGCGAAGGGTCATCAACTGTAAGACTAAACTCAGCGCTACCAGTATTGTTAGTCGAATTAATTACTCGAGCTTCAGCAATCCCAGACTCATTAATATCTATAAAAAAATTACCGCCTAATTCATTATTTAAATCCAAACCTAGTTGATGTTGTGCATTAAATGAATCGGCTATACCTAAAGCAACCTTGCCTAATACATTAAATGCCGGATTGATAATTTCATCAGTCACCTCAATCAATGCGCCTAACTTACCACCAGTAATTCTATCGGTAATATCAACAGAACTCGAACCACCAGTTGATAAATTTAATGTTAGGTACCTTGGGTTATTAGGCGCAACATTGGTGGTTAATTGATTAGCGATTGAACCTACAACCAAAGACTGACCTGTTCCAATAAAGACGTTATAACTACCATCTGTTTCTTCAATAGTTTGAACACCAACAAGTTCACTCAGCCGAGTGATTGCTATATCTCTTTGATCTAAAAGATCAGGAGGTTGATCACCAGGAGAGCTGGATATTTGATTATTCAATCGAGCAATTGATTGAGCTAGCTCCGTAATTTCTTCAGCATTAGATTTAATACTTTGATTAACTTCAGACACTTGATTTTCAAGCTGTGAATGAATTAGGTCAAAACGTGAAACCATAGTTTCTGCTTCACTCAGCATGACTTGACGTGCTGAAATAGATGCTGGATCATTGACGACTCCTTGCAAAGCTGAAAAATACTTTTGTATAACTTCAGTGACACCACCATTCTCAACTAATAAATTATCAACTCTTGAGGCATGTGAAAGAAATGTATCAAACCGAGAAAAATCGGCTGTATTCGCTTGTACAGCTAATTGATGAGAGGCTTCAAAAATCCGTTTAACCTGACTTACCTCTACCCCTGTACCAAAATAATTACCGGCCAAGAAGTTTGGATTACGCGTTTCTTGACTTGCTGTCTGTCTGGAATAACCTTCAACATTAGCATTAGCAATATTATGCGAGGTGGTTTGAATCGATGCTTGGCTAGCTAACAAACCTGAAATACTAATATTGAAAATACTCATATATTTCCCCTAATAATCCATTTCAGATAGTTGTTGGCGAAATATTCTTAAAACTTTATCGGCATAGTTAGGATCTGTCGCATAACCAGCACTCTGCAATTCTTTCATGTATTGATTAGCATCATGAGTTACATTAAGTGCTTTTTCATAACGTGGGTTTGCTTTAACAAATTCAACATAATCATCAAATGACTGAGAAAAATCTGAATATTTTCTGAAATTAGCTTTAACTTTTTTAAATGACTGATTTTCAACTTCAAGTGTATCTATTTTTATTTCCTCGCCTTGCCAACTCTTATGGGACTTAATTCCGAACAAATTAAACCCTGGCTTTCCCGATTCGTCATGCATAATAAATTTACCCCAGCCAGTTTCAAGTGCAGCTTGAGCAATAAGCAACTTTGGATCTAGACCTAACAAATTGGCTGCTTTTTTGGCATAAGGCAATAATGTTTTAACAAAGTCTTTAGTGTTATCAAATAATGATTTCTTTTCAGCCTTCAAGTTATTTTCAGCAACGACTTGACTGTCATTTAATTCTTTTTTATCTTCCACCAAGTCTTTCTCTAACTTGATTACTGACTTTAATTCTTTATCAGGTACGACTGAACTAGCCTTATTAGTTTTTTGCGTGAATTCTAATCTACTTATCTTGCTCGCCATATGATTGGTTTCAGGCTTAGAAACATTATTGCTTAATTGCTTTGTCATTAAATCAGCAATACCTAACAATCCATTTTGAGACAAATCAACTGAAAGCTGCTCATCTAACATGGATGTATACATTTTTTCTTGAGGGCTACTCATTGGAGAATCATCACCAATCACTTGACTGGCCTGACGCATTGATTTGAGCATCATATTAAGGAAAAAAGCTTCGAACTCTTTAGCAGCCTTTTTTAATGCGCTTTCTTTATCGGTTAATGCCATTTTACGAATACTATCCAGCGAGTTCAGATCAGAGTAAATACTGGCCTGTTCAAATTGCTGAGATGTATTTATTCCTATCGCACTATCCATCATCAAATCACTATTAACTCGCCACTAATTGCGCCGGCTTGTTTTAACGCTTCTAAAATTGCCATAACATCGCCTGGTGCGGCACCAACTAAATTAACCGCCTCAACTAACTCTTGTAATGTCGCACCCGGCTGAAAGTGAAACATTCGTGAATCTTGTTGTTCAACTTCGATAGCTGAATCGACTGTTGCAACGGTGGTTCCTTGCTGAGCTAAAGGAGCCGGCTGGCTGACTTGCTGTGTTTCTTTAATTTTTACAATTAAATTACCATGAGCAATAGCGGCCTCTTTTAAATTCACATTTTTACCAATCACTATTGTACCCGTGCGAGAATTAACAATGACTCGCCCCGGTGATTCTGCAGGCGTCACTTGAATATTTTCAATAACGGATAAATAACTAATTCGTTGTGATGTGTCTCTTGGTGCATTCACCTGAATAGACGTTTGATCAAGTGGCTTTGCGGTATTAGGCCCAATAAATTGATTAATTGCCTTGGCTAATCGAACCGCTGTAGTAAAGTCAGGTTTATCCAAATTAAAAACCAAGAATTCACTCTGTGCAAAATTGGTTACCACGGTTTGTTCAACGGTTGCTCCATTGGGTATTCGACCAACAGTTTGATGATTAACACTAATTTTAGAACCATCACTACCTTGTATACCAAAACCACCAACCACTAGATTACCTTGAGCAACCGCATAAGTTTTTCCATCAACACCTCTTAGAGGAGCCATTAATAGGGTACCGCCACGTAAACTTTTTGCCTCACCTAAACTGCTCACAGTAATATCAATAGTTTGACCAGTTTTTGCAAAAGCTGGTAAGCTAGAATGTATCGCAACTGCCGCAGAGTTTTTCAATTTAAGCTGACTGCCTGGTGGCACACTAATACCAAATCGAGACAGCATAGTCCGAAAAGTTTGCTCAGTATAGCGAGTTGTTTCTCCGGTACCATCTAATCCAACAACTAATCCATAACCAATTAATTGGTTTTCTCGAACACCCTGAATGCTAGTAATATCTTTAACTCTTTCGGCTAATACGAACTGAGTATTAATCAATAAAACAAAAGGAATTATTTTGAATAATAATTTCACTCTATACCCTTTAGAAAGGCCACCAGGCACTATTAAAGAAACGACTCAACCAACCGGCTTTATTAGCCTCTGCTAGTGGACCTGTGCCACCGTATGAAATTCTTGCATTAGCAATTCGTGTTGAAACAATTTGGTTATCTCTATCAATATCTTCTGGTCGAACCATACCTGC
This sequence comes from uncultured Kangiellaceae bacterium, assembly GCA_964411875.1. Classification (GTDB taxonomy): domain Bacteria; phylum Pseudomonadota; class Gammaproteobacteria; order Enterobacterales; family Kangiellaceae; genus Aliikangiella. The sequence goes on along the minus strand of CAYPMT010000029.1, from coordinate 8,911 downwards.
AACACGAATAAACTCACTTCCTTGATTAAGCGAAATCCACTTTTCACCTCTAATTAATAAATTACCATTAGGGTAAACCTCATGAACCGTCACTGTAATGGTTCCTTGTAACTGGTTACTCTGGCTTGAATCTGTTTCCGCTGTAAAGCTTCGATCTTGACCACCCGAAGCAACACTTAAATCAGTAATACCTCCACCAGGCGATAAAACATTGCCTAAAACAGAAGGCGCCGATAACGATGTATTAGAGTTTTTTGATAAATCTGTATCCGCTGTTTTGGTTGCATTGGTTCGTTCTGTCAAAACAATGGTAATAATATCCCCAACACGTAAAGCTTTTCTATCCTGAAAAAGAAGTTGTGTCGTAATAGGATTATAAATAGCACCTGAATTGTTATGACTAATATTTTTTGTTTCAGGAAAGGCTGGAGCCCATTTAGGATCATTCACGCTAGCATTACGATAAATCGTTGTACAAGCAGATAAGCTGAAAACACTCAATAACATTAATGTGACTGTTTTTAATTGATGCTTAAACATAAGAGGTTCCCTTATAAACTAATTAAAGCGTCTGATTAACAAACTGCAACATCTGATCGACAGCCGATAATGCTTTAGTATTAATTTCATAGGTTCGTTGTGTTTCTATCAATGAAACTAATTCTTCTACCGTTGAAACATTCGACGTTTCTAACTGACCACCTCGAACACCACCTAAACCATCTAGTCCTGGTGTACCAATAACTGGCGCTCCACTACTACCGGTTTCAGTAAACAAGTTTTCTCCAAGTGGTTGTAACCCGCCTGGATTGATAAAATCAGCCAGCTGTATATTACCTAGGGCGGTTGAGCCAGCTTGACCGGCCTCTTGTACTGAAACAGTTCCATCAACAGCAATATCTAAACTTGTTGCTGCTTGTGGAATGGTGATAGCCGGTTGTAATACATAACCACTACCTTGAGTAACAACTTGTCCATTTTCATCTAAAGTAAAATTACCTGCACGCGTATAACCAGTCGTTCCATCAGGTAATAGTACTTGAAAGAAACCAGAACCAGCTATTGCCATATCCAACTGATTTTCAGTGGTTTGAAAACTACCCTGGGTATGAACTTTTTGAGTTGCAACCACCTTAACACCGGTTCCAAGCTGTAAACCTGAAGGCATTCGAGTATCTTGTGATGATTGACTACCAGCTTGACGCAAGTTTTGGTAAAACAAATCTTCAAAAACAACTCGAGACTTTTTAAAACCAACAGTTCCTGCATTAGCCAGATTGTTAGATATAGCCGCCAGGTCTTTGGTTTGTGCTTCTAAGCCTGTTTTTGAAATCCATAAAGCTGGATGCATATTTTTCTACCTCTAATAATTTTTAACTCTAAAACTCTAATTGTTTAACACTAATAACTCTTTAACTATAAAAAGCTGAAACAATAAATTTCAATCGTTTTTTAACTTGGATGCAACAAACGATCCAAAGCTCTACCACGTTCTTCAACCGATGACATTAATTTAACTTGAACTTCAAATTGTCTAGCATAGTTAATCATATTAGTGAGTTCACTAACCACACTGACATTACTCGATTCTAATGCGCCACTTTCAATGGTAATGTTTGCATCTGCTTGAAATACTTCATCTTCTCGGCTTTTAAATAAGCCTTGGGAGTTTTTCTCTAAGCTTGCTGGATCAGGATTAACTAATCGAATACGCTCAACAACCGCGGTCGCATTTGCTTCTGCGCCTAAAGGCAAAATAGTAATTGTGCCATCCTTAGCGATATCAATTTTTTCAAACGGTGGCAAAGCAATAGGTCCTCCATCGCCTAACACCGGAAAATTTCCGCCATTAACCAGTTGCCCATTAGGTGAAATTTTTAAATCACCTCGACGTGTTAATAACTCTGCACCTTGTTCATCTTGAACCACTAACCAACCTTCTCCACGAATAGCCACATCTAAGTTTCTTCCTGTGGTAATGGTTCCACCTGAGTCAAGGTTATAGCCTGCTCTTTCAGTCATAGCAAAGGCACGACTTGGTAAGCCGTCACCATAAACCGGCATAGATCTAAATTGAGCTAAATCTGCTTTAAAGCCAGTGGTTTTCGCATTGGCTAAATTATTAGATGTTGTCGCTTGAGCGAGAGAGGTCTCTCTCGCACCTGTCATAGAAACATAAAGTAAATTATCCACAGTATTCTACTCCGCTTAATTAAGAATTAACGAATATTAATAATCGCCTGAGTTACTGTGTTATTAGTTTCAATGGATTTTGCATTAGCTTGGAAGTTTCTTTGCGCTGCAATCAAATTAACTAGCTGAGCAGTTAAATCAACATTAGAAGCTTCTCTCGCACCAGAACGAATTAAGCCAAAGCTTGATGTTAATGCTTCACCGATTAAGGGTGCTCCAGAATCAACCGTGTCTTGCCAAGCATTATCACCCACTTGACCAAGCCCTTGTGCATTCTGGAATCTCGCTAAAGCAATTTTTCCAAGCGCCGTCGTTTGACCATTACTAAAGTTGGCTCGAACAATTCCCGTATCCGAAATATCAACACCAGTTAATCGACCAATAGTAAAACCATCCTGACTAATTTCATTCACGGTAAAATCAGAAGAAAATTGAGTAATACTATTATTGGCATAATCAATAGTTAAAGTTTGCGTTGCATCTGAACCGTTACCAAAATCAATTGCAGTAGTAACCAACGGATCAGGTGTTGTCGAAGCAAATGCTCCAGCACTAGTAAAGCTAGTTGCATGAAACAGTTGTCCCCCAGCCCCAGCCGTTCCACCAGCAATATCAATCGGTAAGGTCGCACCCGCAGAATCCGTTGAGTTGTAATAAGTCGCCCATGCATTATCAGCTGTTTTAACGTAATAAGCTGTGACGATATGTCCTTCGCCTAAACTATCAAATACGGTTAAGGCTGTCGAAGCGGTGTATGTCGAGGGCTGAGTTGAATCAAAGTTGGCTGCAACCAAGTCAGGAGCTGCTGCTGGTAAATTAACACCAATATCAATGTTAGATGTTGCACTTGGCGCACCTACAGCTTGAGGTAATTGCAGCGGTATTGTACTTGATGTTGCGGTAAAAGAACCATCAACGTTCGGTGGAAAAACTTGTAATGACGCACCGGTATTATTAACCACAAAGCCTGAATTATTAATACCTAACTCACCATTACGTGAATAAATACTATTCGCATTAGATGCTGAAGGATTAAACATAAAAAAGCCTTCACCGGATACGGCTAAATCTAAAGTGTTCGATGAAAACTCCAAGTTACCTTGATTAAATTGTTGGGCAACACTCGATAACGAAACACCGCTACCAGCTTGTGTACCAGAGCCACCAAAAGAGCTTGCTGAGAAAATGTCAGCGAACTCAGCACGTGATTCTTTAAAACCAACAGTACTTACATTAGAGATGTTATTTGCGGTAACATCAAGATCAGCCTGTGCTGCATTTAAACCACTAAGCGCTGTATTAAAAGACATATGTTTCTCCTGTTTTACTTCTTTCGACTAAAATAACGATTAAAAAACTCTTACTATAAAATTTAACTAAACCTAACCAATTTGTTTGATTTCACTAAAATCAACCTGACCAATACCCGATAAATTAACGAGTATTCTTCCATCAGTATTACCCAAATTAACACTATCTACTCGAGTGACAACTGAGGTATTTAACTGCTCCGTTTTACCATTAACTAAACCAAAAGCAGCAACGCTATAGTTTCCCTGCTCCATTCTTTCACCTTCATCATTATTACCATCCCAAACAAAATCAACATCACCTTCATTCGCACCGGTAAATGCAATATTACGCACAACTTGTCCCGCTGAGTCTCTTACTTCAAGACGCAAATTGGATGCATTTTCTTCAAGATTTATCTGTCCAGAAATAGTACCGTTATCAAATAACTGGGAGTCTGAACCCGCCACTAAAACATTACGTCCTACCAAAGCTGAAGCTTGTAACGCTTGATTAGATGTTAGTGAGTTAGATAAATCGGTGAACTGATTTTCTAATGCTTGTAAGCTATCTAAACTTGCAAACTGAGACATTTGAGTAATAAATTCTTTATTATCCACTGGTGCTAACGGATCTTGATTAGCAAGCTGTGTCGTTAATAAAGTTAAAAACTCTGATTGCCCTAACTCTTTTGTGACCTCTTTAGTATTCTCTTGGCTGGTTCTTAAACCTAGCTCCGAATAATCATTGGTATTAATGCCTGTCATATCTATTTACTCAATTGCTGTTTAATCAATTAGGATTTACTCAACCGGCCAATATTACTGGCCTAATGAAAGCGTTTTACTTAAAAGACTTTTGGTCATAGTCGCGACTTGTACATTAGATTGATAAGAGCGCGAAGCAGAAATCATATTAGCCATTTCTTCCACTAAATTAATATTCGGTTTATAAACAAAACCATCTTTATCCGCTAAGGGGTTTTCAGGTTGATAACTTGCAACCGCCTCTGCCTGACTTTCTATAATTCCCGCCACGTTAACACCTGAGCCAACTGAATTTGATGAATCGCCTAGGGTTAAACCGTTATAAATCGTTTGAAAAACTGGATGTCTAGCTTTGTAAGTTTCACCACTGCTACTTGATACACTATCAGCATTAGCAATATTACTAGCCGTTGTGTTTAAACGAACACTTTGAGCCGCCATTGCTGAACCACTAATATCAAAAATATCGTAAAGCCCCATTCACTATCTCCTCAGTAAAGCTGTTATTCGCCCTTTATTGCCAAGATCAAACCTTTTATCTTGCCATTTAAAAAACGTAATGATGTTTCATACTGCATCGCATTTTCGGCAAACTTAGCTTGTTCAACTTGACTATCAACCGTATTGCCATCACCAGTATCAGGCTGCAAAGGAATACGATAAGACAAGCCCGCTAATTCATTACCAAGCCGTGTATCTCTATGGTCTGCATGAGTTTTTATCAACTGACCAGCCTGACTCCCCTGAACTTTTTTAAACATGCTAGAAAAGTCGATATCTCTTGCTTTAAAATTAGGTGTGTCAGCATTCGCTAGGTTAGCGGCTAAAACTTCAGCTCGCTTAGCTCTCAAGGATAAAGCCCCTTCATGGACACCAAAAGCATTCTTAAAATTAATCGACATTCAATAACCTTGTAAAAACTAATCACTCAATAAACTTGTTAATTAACCTTTGCAAAGCCTATGCCAACCAGAAAAATGAATAGATTTAAGGCCTTAGAGAGAAGTTGCGGTGAGTCTTTTTATAAAAGCGGCAAAGCCAAACCGAAAAAACGGCAACTTATGAATCTACAACAGCGGCTAAAAGCACTTAGATTATTTATAAGGTAGTTTCTGATATAGAATTGGCAAGAGTGTATCAATTTGCTTGCTTTCTTCTTGTATAAATTGATGAATCGCCATAGAAAAATCTTGTCGAGCTATCCAGTGGCTTGAGTAGGTTTTGATAGGCTTAAATCCTCGAGGGATCTTATGCTCGCCCTGAGCACCGGCATCGAACCTATCTAGTTTATGTTTAATGCAGTACTCAATGCCTTGATAGTAGCAAAGCTCAAAATGAAGGCAGTTGAATTCTTCTAAGCATCCCCAATAACGGCCATAAAGTGTTTTTTTATCTTTAAAGAATAAGGCTGCAGCAACCACTTGCTGGTTAAGCTCAGCAGAGATAACCATCGTATGATCTGTTAAATACTTTGCTATAAAATCAAAAAAGCCTTTATTTAAATAGCCCGCATGTCCGCTGCGCTTTAAATAGGTATCCTCATAAAAAGTAAAAAGCTGTTGCCATAATTCTACTGGAATGGCTTTACCTTCATACTGATGAATCATTATGCCTTGTTGCTCAACAAGACGTCTTTCTCGGCGGATATTCTTACGTGGTTTAGTTTTACAGTTCTCAAGAAAATGTTCAAAGCTCTGATAATTTTCATTTTTATTGTCTTGATTAAACCAGTGGTATTGAACACCAACTCGAGATAAACAATTTAAAGATTCAAAACCTTCAATTTCATTTTCAAGTGGAAATAATAGGTGCCAAGAGCTAAATTGATTTTTCTCACAGAGCTCTTTTATAGCCTGCAAGATACTTTCCATCAAAGCATTTTGATCAACAGAATCATGACTATAAACTCGTTGGCCTACCGATGGCGTGAAAGGTATTGATGAAACTAATTTAGGGTAATAATCCAAACCATTTCGATAGTAAGCATCCGCCCAAGCATGATCAAAAACATACTCGGCATAACTATGCCCTTTAATATAGAGAGGCATGAGCGCTTTAATTTCATCATCAACTCGTACTATTAAATGATAGGGCTGCCAGCCTGATTGGTTGGTTGTCGCCCCACTCTTTTCCAATCCCAATAAAAAGTCATACTGAATAAAAGGATAGTCAGTATTGATAATACCATTCCAACAGCTGGATTCGATCTGAGTAATTGACTCAATAAAGTCGATATTGAATAGGCTAGACATAACTCAATTAATAAGAACAGGTTTTAAAGCTAATAATAACTTGATATGAAAAATAATTCAGGAAGTTGAAGAACTATTTTATTAGTACATTATTTATAAATTATTTTTTCGCAACTATATTTAAAGATTATTTTTTAAAGGTTACTTTTTAAAAAAGAAGTCTACTAGTCGGGAAAACCCATCGCGAGTCAATTGCTTGAGCTCGCGGCGAGCGGCAGCTCTAAGAGCTGATTTTGATTTTTGATGAACACCGCCTTTTCCCATTAAAGGATGATCCGCATAAGGATTTCTTGGCTTTTGAGCCTTTCTCTTGGGAGAATCACTTATAAGGGTCGTCGTCCTTTTTGAGGTTGAGCGGCTTTTGCTTTTTTTAGCGCTATTACGCTTAGCCATAACTGCCTCCTTAACTAAATTAACCAATACTTCCACAAACATGCCCATCAGCTCATATTATTAATAAACTGATTCGCCTATTCTTTCACCATCTATCACACAAATCAATATCTTGTTAAAATCCCCTTCTTATTTAAACTTATTGTGTCTCATTACTATGAACAAAAGCCTTATCACCAATTTAATTGCCTTAAGTTTTATCCTAGCCGGTTACTATTTATCTCATAACACCTTGTTTACTATTGGTTTATTTGCTTTTTCTGGTGCTTTAACCAATTGGCTAGCCATTCATATGTTATTTGAAAAAATTCCTGGTCTCTATGGTTCAGGCGTTATTCCTGCTCGTTTTGAAGCATTTAAAAGTGCCATAAAAACTATGATGATGGAGCAATTTTTCACCGATGAAAATATTGATGCTTTCTTAGCCAATGACCAAAACCTTCAATCTCACCTAAAACTGGGCGCAGTGATTGAAAAAGTCGATCTATCGCCTGCTTTTGAAAGCCTAGTAAAAGTTATTATGGAGTCATCTTTCGGCGGCATGCTGGGCATGTTTGGTGGTAAAGACGCAATTACGCCATTAAAAGAACCTTTTATTGAACATATGAAAAAGTCCTTAATTGATATTTCACAAAAGGATGATTTTATTGCCCTACTCAAATCAGAAATTGAACAACCCGATGTAATGTCGGATATTAAAAACCAAATCGCGACTATCATAGATAATCGTCTCGAGGAGCTCACGCCTCAGCTAGTAAAACAAATAGTTCAAAAAATGATTAAAGAACACTTAGGTTGGCTAGTTGTCTGGGGTGGTATTTTTGGTGGATTAATTGGTTTTATTTCAACATTAATGATGAATAATTAAACGCATAGCATAGGCTCTATCTTGTCTGACACAACTAAAAAGCACCCAATTACTCGTATAAAAAAAACATCAGGCAAGGCTTCTTTAAAAACTGAGGCATTGATAGACAAAATCACGACCGAGGAGCCATTAGAAATCCGTTTAGGTTATAACGATAAAGACTCCGATGACTCATCTAAACAAACGCGCAAACAAACAAGCATCGCAGTTACTATGCGAACACCAGGAAACGATGCAGACCTCGCACTAGGCTTTTTATTCACTGAAGGGATCATTACTTCAATAAACCAGGTTGAATTGGTGAATACTTTTGAACCTACAAAACCTGACAAAACTCCACAAAATATTATACAAGTTGAGTTAAACGATGATGTTAAGCTTGACTTAGAAAAACTCAAACGAAATTTTTATATGACATCCAGTTGTGGCATATGCGGTAAAGCATCGATTGAAGCGGTTTATATTAAAAATCAGCAACCGACTATAAAAGATAACTTTGTTATTGAAGCTGAAAAGATTAACCAGCTTTCCGAACAGTTACGTCAACAACAAAAAGTTTTTCAACAAACTGGCGGTATTCATGCTTCAGCTTTGTTCAGTAACAATGGCGAGATTGTTTTAGTGAAAGAAGATGTTGGACGACACAATGCTTTAGACAAACTCATTGGCTATCAATTTTCACAAAACCAAGTACCGCTTAACGAACTTGGTATTTTAGTCAGTGGGCGAGCTAGTTTTGAGCTACTACAAAAAACAAGCATGGCAAGAAGTCCTATGTTAATTGCAGTCGGCGCACCCTCGAGTTTGGCGATTGAGCTTGCTGAATCATCCAACATTACCCTGATTGGTTTTTTGGGTCATAGTGGCTTTAATATATACACGGGAGAGAAACGAGTTCAATATGCATAACCAAATATCAACGGAACGATTAAACCAAATAGATTTGATCCGAGGCATTGCACTACTCGGTCTTCCTTTTATGAATATCATCAATTTTTCTATGCCAATGAGTGCTTATTGGAACCCTACTGCTTATGGCAATGACGATTTTCTGAATCATCCACTGTATATCTTTTTTCACTTATTTGCTGACCAAAAGTTTATGGGATTATTTTCATTATTATTTGGTGCAAGCATTATTCTTTTAT
>CAYPMT010000028.1:7335-20925 GCA_964411875.1 uncultured Kangiellaceae bacterium | reverse complement strand
AGATAAGCTCAAACTCTATTTTAATATTTGTCAGATCGAGTTTGAGCTAATACACCTAAAGAAACTTTAGGCTACTTGGATAAGCTTAATTATTTATAACACTTAGTTCCACTCGACGATTTTTAGCACGATTAGCCCGGCTGTCATTATCTACTAGTGGTTGCATTTCACCATAGCCTTTAGGAACTAAACGCTTTCTTTCAATGCCTTTATCGACTAAGTAATCTACCACTGATTGAGCTCGTCTTTCTGATAATTGTTGGTTATAAGTTTCATCACCTTGACTGTCAGTATGTGCTTGAACTTCTACTTGAATATTAGGAAATTGATTCAAAGTATTCACTGTCTCATCGAGTATTATTCGTGATTCAGTGGTTAATATCGCTTTATTATTTTCGAAATTAATACCTTGGATAACGCCAGTGAATAAAGCACAGCCATATTGATCTACGGGTGTTGATGCGGGTGTTTGCGGACATTGATCATCATCATCTAATATGCCATCCTCGTCACTATCTGTATTGATTTCTGGTGTTTCTACAGGGACAGGGATATTCATCGGAGCAACTTCTGTTACGGCAGGAGGGGTTGTCTCAGACTTAGTAACAATCGTTTGTTGTTTTTTTGAACCACCAAAAAAACGCGATATTCTTAATGACAAGTAGCTAGCATCTCTATCAAAACTGTCAAATTGTAATTGAGCAAACCAAGGTGACTCATTAAATCGGTATTCGGCACCAAAGCCTAAGGCTAATTGAGCTGAAGATTGTTTTTCTTCTCCTATACGTGAGTCATTGGCTTCGCTATTGATCACTGAGACGCCTGCTTTTCCATAAAAGTTAAAGCCATGATGTTTTTCCCATAAATAATATCCCACCATTAATGAAGGAATTTTATAGTCAATTGCTGCATCGGGTATAACATTGTTTAATGCAGGGTTAACATTACCTAAGCCAGCTTCTCCTGCATCAACATAACTAAATTCCCAGTACCACTTGGGCGAGAATCGTTTTCCTACATGCAGATTGTAACCATCACTGTCATCTTTATCGGTGCTCCAACCATTGACTTGACCTTCAGGATCAACATGCGTTTTACCTAAGCCTAAGCCAACATACCAACAAGACTCAAATACATCTTCTGATTCAACACCACAATTCTCAGAAGCTGCTGAAGCATGAGCTGGGAAAAAAGTGGCCATTACTACAATTAATAGCGATAAAACTGACTTTTTAAATGAAGAACAAAAAATATTTTTCATACGTTGAGTTAAACCTACAATTATTAATAAAATTAACATAATAGCATTGGTACTACCTGCACCACTGACGGCAGTTTCTAGATTTCCTATTTCACTTTCAGAACTATCAGGTATGCCATTATTGTTGAAGTCTCCATTTTCATCGGCATCCAAAAATTGATCGCCATCGCTATCAAGATCTAAGTAGTCAGGAGTGTTATCACCATCCGTATCGACAGGGTTAGTTGGATCTTCACCAGCTTCCACTGCATCAAGGATACCATCACCATCGCTATCAAGATCTAAGTAGTCAGGGGTGCCATTATCATCGGTATCGACTGGCTCAGTTGGATTTTCTCCAGCTTCTACTGCGTCAGGGATACCATCGCCATCGCTATCCAGATCTAAGTAATCAGGAATGCTATCACCATCGGTATCGACTGGATTAGCGGGATCTTCTCCAGCTTCTACTGAATCAGGGATACCATCGCCATCACTATCCAGATCTAGGTAATCAAGAATATCATCATCATCGGTATCGACTGGGTTATTCGAGTTACCTACTTCTATTAAGTCGGGAATTTCATCACCATCCACATCAGAATTAGCGTTTAACTCATCAGCATTGATATAATCAGCATCAGTGGCAGGTACAGTATTCGCTGGAGTTAATCCATTCGTATAAGCTGTATCGACACCATTAGCATCATAGATACCATTTGGAGGGATATATGTGCTTCCATTCTGAGCTTCGATATTATCGATAAGGCCGTCATCATCACTATCCGTGTCAATGTAGTTTTCTATAGCATCATCTGTGCTTCTAGGGGAGTAGTTGATAGTGCCAGACTCAGCAACAGTTTCTAAAGCATCGACAAGACCATTGCTGCCTACAAAAACGCTATCATCAATACGTCCATCATTGTTAGTGTCAACTTGTTGAGCATGATCAGCTTCAACTAAATCAAAGATACCATCGTTATCACTATCTAAATCAAACTTATCTTCAATGCCATCGCCATCAGTATCGTTAGATTCTGGAGAGTTAGCATCTTCTACACTATCAGGAATACCATCGTTATCACTATCTAAATCCTTGCTATCGGCTACGCCATCAGCATCAGTATCTAAATTAATAATAACTTCTGCTGTATCGGTTAAAGCTAGTCCGTTAGTAATGGTATAACTAAAAGTATCAGTAGTGAATCCAGCATTAGGTGTATAAGTAATCGTACCATCTGGATTAATGACTGCAGTTCCATTTGTGGGACTTACTGCTAAAGTAGGTGATACAGTAAATGTATTATTTCCATTGATGTCATTGTCTTGTACATCAATAATGACAGGAGTTAATTCTTGGGTTGTTGTAATATCTTTTATCGCATAAGAGTTTGGAAAACCAATATAATAAGCTGATGATCCTCTGTTAGTACCGTTATAAGTAAACAGGGTTAATGAATAAGTCTCGGTAGAACTAACGGTTACATCATCTGTTTTTCCATCAACAGTATAAAGTACAAAATCGGCTGTTCCTGTAATTGCTTCACCTCCCGTTAAATCGACACTATCTACTGTGACAACTGCTGTCGTTGGCGCAACGATTGAAATAGTAGGTGTACCTAATAGGTCAACATCGGGTATGACGAGATCTTGAGTTTCTAAATTATCAAAAAAGGCAGGTACAAAATTCATGCTAGGCGCTGATGCATTATTTCCACTGGTACTTTGATAAATATAAGCAGGTTCGCTAGTGCGTATAAACATCACATCTTCGCTGGTATATTCATCCTTTGGAATAATAGTATATTCTCCAGCATCAATCGTATCGTATGGTGTTATTGCACCATTAAGATAAATTTCAGTAGTATCTGTATCAGCAACCACAATCGGCGATTCAAAAGTATTAGATGAACCAGTTGCAAATCCTTTAACTAAAACAAAGTTTTTTCCTAAATAATCGGTTGGTATAATTTGAGCAATGCCAATATCACGACCAGCACCAACTGAATTTGGTGCTCCGGATAGAAAAGAGCCTGAATTCATAACAATCGGTTTATCTGATGTGACTAATGTACCATTGAGCTCATTGACAATAGTTGAATTAGTACCTTCGTCAAGTTGCATCGCAATAATATAGGATTCATATTGATCCAGTGTAATATCACTAGGGAGTGATGCGGCTTCATGTAGTTGAAGTCCTGCTGGAAAATTATCAAATGTAACAACAGTATTATCTTCTACAGCCATAACAGAAATAAAATGGGCTTTCTTATTTAATGAAATTTCGTTAGATCTTAAGTGTCCAGAACGGAAACGTTGACCGAGTGCGGTTTGCCCTTTAGCTATTAATGATGCGGCTTGGTCAGAACTGACATGTCGAATGTTAGCATAAAATTTTTGTGGGCCGGTCAATATTAAGCCGTCGGTTGTATTAGCGCTATTTAGATCAGTATCAGTGACTATATTTAGTGCGCCTAATGCAGAGGTACCATAAACACCAGCACTAAGCTCAATAGTTTGAGATGATGTACTTGATATTGAGACTGTTTGATTAATAGAGTTATCAGCATTTCTTATGGTCACGTTAAAAGCTGTTGTTTCAGGTGTAGATAGCATTAAAAAGTGTTGTTCAATTGCTGTTGCATCTGAATCTTCACGCGCATAAACAGGAGGAATATAATGAGTATTATCTAATGTGCCTATTTCAGAGTTAGCATAGGCTAAATTAAACGTTGATAAGAAAATATTTATGATAACTAAGTATAGGGGATATTTATTATACATGTTGAGCCTCTCTTATAATATGTTAGTAAAGCCTAAACTATGTTAGCTTCAACCTTATTATGTTATCCTTTGACTCTACTAAAAAGCATATAGTCACATATTTATGAACTACATATTAATCTAGTCTTTCTTAATAAAAATATAAAAATCCAACTCGCATATATAACATATTTATTGTTGATAATTAATATGTTTTTTTAAAAGACAATGATTACTTAAATTATTTATTATGACTTATCTCTCCCTTAATATAAAAAAATCAAAAAGCCGCCCTTTTTTAAAGTGGGCTGGTGGAAAATATCGCTTACTTGATAAGCTTTTTCCTCATATGCAGGGTAATAAACTTATTGAGCCTTTCTTGGGTTCCGGCGCCGTCTTTTTAAACCAAGATTTTGAACGTTATCTTTTAGGTGATATTAATCCAGATTTAATTAATTTGTATCAATATTTAAAAAAAGAAAAGAAAAAGTTTATTTATTATGTGAAAAGTTTTTTTTCACCAAAAAACAATACGCAAAAAAATTATATTCAATTTAGAAAAGAGTTTAATAGTGGTTTAAAAGGTCGAAGAAGAGCGGCCTTATTTGTGTACTTAAACCGTCATGGATTTAATGGATTGTGTCGTTATAATAAACAGGGCGGATTCAATGTTCCTTTTGGTTCTTATGATAAAGTATATTTTCCAGAAAAAGAAATGTTACATTTTATAGAAAAGAGTAAAAAAGCAACTTTCGTTTGTGGTGATTTTGTTTCAGTAATGAATCGTTCTCGAAAAGGCAATTTAGTTTATTGTGATCCACCTTATGTACCCATTTCTCCAACAGCTAGCTTTACTAATTATGCAACTCAAGGATTTTCTTATGATCAACAAGTAGAACTAGCTTATAGAGCACAGCACTTAGCTAATAGAGGCGTTAAAGTTATTATTTCTAATCATGATAACGGAATCACTCGAGAAATTTATAAAGGTGCAGAAATAGAATCATTTTGGGTTAGACGTTTTATTAGTTGTGATGGTCAAAATCGTCATAAGGTTAAAGAATTACTAGCTATTTATAGCTAGTTTTTAAATAGTAAGGAAAAAATAATGAACCAGACAAATATATTTGGAATGCTTTTTATAGCTACAGGCATAGCATTGAGCGGCTTTTTTATTAGTCAAACCATGTATAACTCTAGAGTTGCTTTAAACACAGCTGAAGTAAAAGGTTTAGCTGAAAGACGAGTTAAGTCCGATCGAGCAAACTGGCGAGTCGCTTTTACTAATACAGGTAAAAGTAAAGCCGATATTCCAGAGCTTTATAAAATTTCTGAGCAGCATCAAACCATGCTAATTGAGCAATTAAAACAGAATGGGTTTGAGGATGATGAAATAAAAGTTGGCGTACTTAATTATTATTATCAAGAGTATAGAGATGAAGATCAAAAACTTGTCGATGAAAAGCATAGTTTAATAGGAATGATTAGTATAGAAACAGAAAAGGTTGAACAGGTTGATAAGGCTCGTTCAAATATTAACAAGCTTATAGCAAAAGGAATTGATATTGAGAATAGAGAGCCTGATTACCATTTCACTAAGCTTAATGAAATCAAACCTGATATGTTAAGTGAAGCAACTAAAAATGCCAGAATTGCAGCTACTGAGTTTGCTGAAAATGCTGGTGTCACAGTGGGTAGTATTCGTAGTGCTAGACAAGGTAGTTTTAGAATTATTGACGCAGGCGAGAGTTATGGTGATACTAAACGGATTGAAAAGGATGTTAGAGTTGTTACTAATATTAGTTTTTATTTGATTAATTAATACATTGCTTGCTTATTAAGCAGCGTTAATATAAGTTAATCATTAGTAAATACTTTCTGGAGATACAAAATGAAATTAATTGCATTTGCTGCCAGTAATAGTCGAGAGTCGATTAATAAAATATTAGTGACTTATGCGGCTAGTTTAGTAGAAAAATTTGAAGTAGAGATTTTAGATCTCAATGATTATGAATTACCTTTGTTTAGCGTTGATAGAGAGAAGGAGTTGGGCCAGCCTGAATTAGCTAAGAAATTTTTTAATAAGTTAAGTACATCTGATGCCATTATAATTTCATTTGCTGAGCATAATGGTTCTTATTCAGTGGCTTATAAAAATATTTTTGATTGGGCCTCTCGGATTGAATCTAAGCTATTTCAAAATAAACCAATGATAATGCTATCAACGTCACCAGGTGGTCGAGGTGGCGCAACTGTTTTAGAAACAGCGGTTAAATCAGCCCCCCATTTTTCTGGTGATGTTAAAGCTAGCCTTTCTATTCCGAGCTTTTATGAAAGTTTTGATAGTGAAAAAGGGTTGCTAATCAATGAAGAATTAAAAAATCAACTAGTTGAAGCGCTCAATAAGCTGAAATAACTAGTGTGGTTTTAATTGGATTACTTTTTTAAACTAAATGTTATAAATAACTAATCAAAATTCGTGTGGATGCAGATATGATAACACTAAAAGTTAAAATCATTCCTGTCACTCTAAAAACAAGTTTTTCATTAACTTGAGAAACACCATAAGCATGAATCATGCGTCCAAGAATAAGAGCCGCTCCCATTATGTGAATATAAATTTGATTATTAGGAATTTGTTCTAGAAAAAAAAGTAGTATTAAACTCATTGGAACATATTCAGCAAAATTTGCATGTACTCTTGATGCACGTTTTAAAGGCATCGATTCATCACTTCCTATACCGACGCTAAGTCGTCTTCTTAATCGAATGACTCGAAAAGCAAGAAAAACAAAAATTAATCCAAGGAAAGATGCATAAATTGGCGTGATTAACATAATTAGTACCTATTTATTTTTGATAAGTTGCATAGATATAAATGCTTACGAAATGAAACTGCTACTAGATCGCTAATCAGTGTATAAAATTTAAACTGTTTGAGTAAAGCTTTTTACTTTTTATGTTTAATAAACCATCAGATTGTCATTAGCGTTTCTAAACGTAGATTTTATATTCCTGTAAAGAGATGTTCGCTAGACAAGCATTTGCAATTAACTTACTATCCGCCACTTAATTTTACGGGACGTTGTAAGTGGTATCCCAATTTAGCTGTATTAAAAAGTAATACGACTGAGAAGGTAAACTGCTTATGTTAACTAAATCACCCATTCGCCATTTTATTGTGGCGATATTGGTAGCCTTGTGCCATTTATCCCCGTTATCGGCCGAAGGCATTTACCATATGGGCTCCGCTAATAATCAGTATTTAGATTCCAAAACTTTACTTTTTGTGCATGTCGACCAAGCACATAAATATATAAATCTTCATTTGTGTCGACGTCAGTTATCCCATAAAAAAATTAAGATTAAAATTTTTACTACAAATGTCACCAATGGTATTTATAGTGCCAATCAAACCCCCTTGGTTGAAATAGAAGGTAAAGATAATATTAGTTGTCATGATAATATGCAAAGGCATCTTTCGACTTCTCATAATAAATTTAAATACAAAGTACCAGCAGCAGGTGTTTATGCCATTGACTTAAGTGAAAATACTTATCGGGATTTTAATGGTTATACTCGTCATGTTGATTTTTTGCGTTGGGATGTTGCAGTTGCTAATAGCAAAAAATCACAAGTTGATCCAACTGCTGAAGATGGTAACTTATTTTCTAATCAATGGTCATTTAATACGACTTCATATTCGCGTCAGGCTTCTGCAACAACACGCATGTATGTGCTTGCGCCTGGTGGTTTTGTTGATACTAATTATGTTTGGATATTAGATTTACATGAGTTTTCAGGCTTTGTTTATGATGTTCTAGCTAATGATGTTGGACTCAATCCACCTTATTCCGGTTTAAGCGTATCAGAAAATGCTGATGATCCATCACCATCTATAGAAGCTAAGTATCCAGTTTACTTAAACTACCCTCATGGTGCTAAACCTAAGCCATCGCCTAACCAAGCACCTAGTTTGTTAGAGGATTTAATATTTCTTGATGATCAAGCTATTGATAATAGTATTTCACCCAATGATGATGGTATTCAAGATAGTGGTGAGTTTACTTTTATAGCTGATGTTTCAGGCACTTATGCGATTACTATTGATTTGAATAAAGATGGTGAATATGGCGCCAATGACAGATTGCTTTTAGGCAATACACAAGCGAATACTTTAACCCGCGTATCTTGGGACGGTAAAGATGCCAGCGGTAATTTGGTGGCAAATAATAGTTATGACGTTCAACTTGAATTACGCGTTGGTGAATATCACTTTGTTGCTCGGGATGTAGAAACTAGTGGTGGTGGAACTAATAATGATGGAACCGGTGATAAGGATGGTCTAACCATTTTACAGGCGCTTGATAGTGACACAATTATTGGTACACGCGTTTATTGGGATGATAAAACACTTCTATCTGGCTCAAGCAATTTACCTGATGGTGTAATGTCATCTGTCAACATAGTTGGAGAGCACCGTCATACTTGGGGAAGTTTTTCAGGTAACGGTTTTGGTAATCGAACCTTTATCGATACTTATGTGTACGGTCGTTCAAGCCGCTCAACTTATTTATCAGCTGTTTTAGTTGAACCAGAAAATAATAAACCGGTTATTGAGGCACAACATTTTTCAATTAATGAAAGGAGTCCTTTAGATACCTTGGTGGGTCAAATTGTTGCAAGCGATCCAGATAATGACGAATTAACTTATGAGCTTCTTGGTGGTAATGGTAGAAATTTATTTAGTGTTAGTGATAAGGGTAAAATTTTTGTTTCAGGTTTGTTGAAGTATAAACCTAAAAAAAGAAATCGTTATTGGTTAAAAGTAAGTGTGTCGGATGGAAAGTTTTCCTCTAAGGCAACCATGAGTATTGATGTTTTGAATATTAATGATTTGCCGGTTGCTCAAGATGATGAAGCGACTATTTTACAAAATTCGTCAAATAATATTATTAATGTTTTATCTAATGATAGCGATCCAGATAATGACACACTGACTATTACTGAAGTTAATGCGCCATCTGGTAATGTTTCTATAAATAATAATGGTACTTTAATTTATACGCCAGAACCTAATGCTTTTGGCGAGATAGAGTTAACTTATACTATCAGTGATGGTAATGGTGGCCTCGATAGTGCTAGCGTTAATGTTGTTATAACTGCTGCCTCTAATAGCCCTCCAATTATTAGTGGTACACCAACGACTGATATTTTAGAAAGTGATAATTACTCTTTTACACCCATAGCTAATGACTCTGATGGTGATCCACTAACTTTTAGTATTGAAAACATGCCTGACTGGATGAGTTTTGATCCAACTACAGGTGCTTTGACCGGAATGCCAATTGGTAATGATGTTGGAACTTATGAAAATATTATTATTTGTGTCAGTGATGGCGAAGAGGAAACATGTTTGCCTGCATTTAGCATCACGGTTAGAGGCGATGAAGATAATGATGGAACGCCGGATGATCGTGATGATGACTTTGGTCCGCTCTTGACTGCACCTGATGATATCACGGTTGATGCGACTGGATTATTTACTTCGATCAATATTGGTACTGCAACCGCGCAAGATTATATCAATGGTGTATTGACTGATTGTTGTCAACCAGTTGCTAGTGTTGAAAATGGCAGTTTGCCTTGGTTTGCACCCGGCATAACTCAAGTCACCTGGTCAGCAACCGATGAAGACGGCAATGTTATAGAAGTTATTCAAACTATTAATGTACGCCCACTCGTTTCTTTTGGACCAGATATTAGTGTGGCAGAAGGTTCTACCGCTGTTATTCCTGTTTACTTAAATGGTTTATCACCTGAATATCCTTTAGAAGTAGATTTTACGGTTGTCGGTGGTACAGCATCCAGTGATGATCACAATTTACAATCAGGTACAATTACCTTTACTGAAAGTACCCAAGCAACAATCAGTTTTGATGTGATTGAAGATGGTTTAGGTGATGATGGCGAAACGATTTTATTGGAGTTAAATGATTCAGTTAACCGTGGTGAAAAATCAACACTGGTTATTACCATTGTGGATGGTAACTTAGCACCTTTGGTTGAATTAGTCGCGGTACAAAATAATCAGGAAACTTTTGTTATCGAACAAGGTTCTGGTAATGCTGTTGTAACAGCCAATGTTTTTGATCCCAATCCACAAGATGATCACTCTTATGACTGGTCATTGTCAGACAATGTATTAGTTGACTTAGATGCTCAAGATGAAACTTTTACGTTTGACCCTTCTGAATTACCACTGGGATTTTATCAACTTGTTGTGACAGTAACCGATGATGGTAATCCTAATTTAGATGGTGAAGCGACGGCTAGTATTCGCGTGGTTATTAGTGCAGATAACATTCCAGATATTAGCTTAGATCCTTGTAATATTATTCCGCAGATTAGAGGCATTGAATATCAATATATGATTGAAGCTGAAGCGGGTAATTGTTTGCGTGTTGGGCCAACGGGTTTAACCAGCGAGAATGGTGCCGCTTGGTTAACGGTAACAGACTTTGAAAATAATGATAGCTTAGAGGCTTATACAGTTGGTGGAAGTCAAATAGTCGGTGGTCGATTTGATGTTCAGGTTTATCGCATGGATCAACCTGGTGGAGTGGTTCAGTTTGTTATTCCATTGAGAGCAAGTATTCCGTTTGATTCGAGTGTGCTTTTGTATGATCTTAATAATCAAGCATGGTTTGAATTTAACATTGACGATAACAATCAAGTTTCAACGGCACTAGGGCAGGCTGGCTATTGTCCGCCACCGGGACATACTGATTATCAGCCAGGTTTGATTAATGGTGATTATTGTTTACAGATAAGTATTCAAGATGGTGGCCCTAATGATTTAGATGGTCAAGCAAATGGATTAATTGAAACCATTTCAGGTGCTCATGTACTGAATGATTTACCAGAAGCTGAGGATGACAGAATAACGGTTGACCAGGGATCTGAAAATAATATTATCAATGTTCTATCGAATGATTCAGATACTAATGGTGATCAACTATCTGTTATGCAAGCAGAGGTTGATGAGCAGTTGGGTACGGTATCAACCAATTCAGATAACACACTAAGTTTTACACCTGAACCTAATTTTAATGGCGATCTTGTGATTACCTATACCATCAGTGATGGTAATTCGGGTACAGACAATGCCAATATTCGTGTTCGAGTATTACCTAAAGTTGATTTAGAAACAACTGGCGGTGGTTCTTTGGGATTATGGTTGATTCTTTTGAGTGCGCTTGTGTTATTGGTTAGACGTTTAAGATTAGCAGCCTAATAGAATAAAAATAATGAAGGAAAAGTTGTTATGAGTATTCGAAGCAAAAATTTATTGCCAATTTTTTTATTGGCATTCTCCAGCGGTATTTTTTCTCAAAGTGAGCAGTTGTCTCAAGATCAAGAACTCTCTCAGGCAGAAGAGTTACAAAACTATAATTTTGGAGAAGAAGCATCACAACCATTTTTTGAAAGGTATCGATTTTATTTATTAGGCAGTTATGGTTATGCGCCTGGTGATACTAGTATTGATGAAATTAACCAACGGGCTAGTGACCGAGGATTACGCACTAACCTTAACTCTGTTGATGACTCGCGTGCAGGTGGCGAGTTAGGTTTGGGTTATTGGTTGACTGAAAGGTTTTCACTTGAGTTAGCCTATACTAATTTAGGCGAAGTAGAAGTGAGAGGTGATGGTATTTTAAATTCTGAAATCAATGAATTTATCGATATTATTGAAGAGGTTCACCCCGACTCAGGTGATGGCTATAGTCTCTCTGGCATTTATAACCATCCTTTTTCTGATAAGCTTTCTGCCTTCTTACGCGTTGGATTATTTAAGTGGCGGGGTGATTATGAAACACGAGTTGGTGGTGTTACTCAACGCGGTAGTGATAGAAAAAGTAATGAGGACTATTTTTTAGGTTTAGGTATAAAATATCAATTGAGTGATCGATTTGATGCCTTTGCTGAATGGCGCGATTATGATTTTGATGCCGATGACACACACTTTTGGCAATTGGGTCTACACTTTTATTTTGGCAAAACTCATCAGCCCAAAGTAGTTGAGCTTGCAATGATGCCTGCCGCTGGTCCTTCACCAAATACAGACACAGACAATGATGGTGTACCCAATGAGATAGATGAATGCCCTGATACTCCTTCAGATTTTAAAGTGAATGAAGTTGGTTGTGTTATTCAACAATCCGTTGAATTATTAATTGAGTTTCCAACCGATTCTGCCGAAGTCAGTCAAACCTACTTTTATCAAATAGAAAGAGTTGCAAAGGTTATGCAGAATCACCCTGACATAGATGTTGAAATTGAAGGGCATACGGATAATACAGGAACCAACCGTTATAACCTCAATTTATCTAAACGCAGAGCAGAATCCGTTAAAGCTATTTTGATTAAAGAATTTAACATTCCTGCAGAGCGAGTCTACAGCTATGGTTATGGTGAAGATCGGCCAGTGGCAAGTAATCAAACCAGTGAAGGTAAGCAAAGAAACCGTCGTGTTATGGCCAAGATTGTGAAAAAGTAACCTTGGTTCGCAGGCTATAAACAAAATCTTACAATTGGATTAGGTTTGTTGCTTGTTTTTCTCTGTCGTTTTGTAGGATGATAGTTTGGATTTTAATCTGGATGATTGGCGTTTTAAGTTGAAAATCATCAAATTCTAGTTAAAAGGGGTGTTTAAAATGAAATTGATAAAAAATCCTATTATTTATGCTTTTACCGTTTGTTTCTCACTAGTTAGTTTATCAGCTATTACAAAAGATAAAACTGACCCCGAGGCAGCCATATCTTACCGACAAAGCCTTATGACTATTGTTGGTGGTAGTGCTGGAGCTCTTGGTAATGTATTAAAAAAAGAAGTACCTTTTGAACAAGAAGCTATTCCTTTAGCAAAAACAATTGCTATGACCGCTAAACAATCGATTGATGCGTTTAAACAAAATACCACTAGTTTTAAAAGTGAAGATATTTATACCGGTGCTAGTCCTGATATTTGGAAAAACTGGGATGACTATGTCAGTCACTGGAATAAGCTTGAAGTTGCGGCTAATGATTTAGTTAAAGCGCTTGAAAAGGGTGATAAAAAAGCTATTAAAAAAGCGGCTAAAGTAATTGGTGGATCGTGTAAAGGCTGCCACGATGATTATACGGTTGAAGAAGAGTATTAAAAAACCTTTCTACTCAATTTGAGTCATTAGTACTATTAGCTTAGTGATGCAATACTGCTAAGCTAACTGATGATTAAATTAACGCATTTCAGTTTCCACTTGAGTGATATCAGCTTTCTACATAAATTAGACTTTACGCTTTTTGTGATAAGGTTTCGTTTACTTCGTTGAAACGGTTTCGACTCACCGGTATGCACTGACCATCATATAACTTTAGCTCACCTTGACGGCCATTTTTTACCAATTGATCAATGGCATCTTTTGCTACCCAATATGAGCGATGTACTGAAATGCCCATTGTTGAAGGTAATTGCTTAATTGCATCTCGCAGGTTATATAGTATTAAAGCACTACCTTTGTCGGTCACAACTTGCAGGTAGTGTA
>CAYPMT010000028.1:0-7235 GCA_964411875.1 uncultured Kangiellaceae bacterium | reverse complement strand
TTTGATAAGGGTTGGTTACTGTTTGCAAAGAATGGTCACTGGCAGTCTTATGTCGGTGCAGGGCTGACTTGGGGGCAAGAAATTGATATTGACCTTGAACGAGATGGTAATGAAATGTCCTACTCAGGTGGCGGTGATTTAGGCTATCAAGTATTTGCTGGTATTAATTATGAGCTTAATAAACAGTGGAAGCTTCAATCAGAACTGCGTCATGGTAGTATCAGTAATATTGACCTGGAGAGTGAAAGTGGTGATGATATGGGTGAATTTACCAACATTGATTATGAGACAACCACTGTGCAAATTGGTGTGGTTTATGGTTTTTAGTTGAGAAGGTATTTACACTGCATTAATCTGAACAGAGTTGAGTTTATGTGGCTTTATATACAGTTTGGTGGTCTCAGTATTACTGGGGCCAACTAAGGTAAATCTCAATTTGCCGGTTTAGGAAAAAGATTAAAATCATGAATATAAAAAGAATTCAATCATACAAGTCAAGCTGGAAGGACAAAGCAAGCAGTGTTTCTTGTTAAGGCGTTAGTTCTCGAAAATAATGATGAAATCAGACGCAATTTATTATTACAAAAAAGATAGAAAGCAACAGTCCAAGGTATTTATCAATATGGGTATCGCTTGCATGGTTTATATAGCGGGACTTTATGGGTATGAGTATTTTCTAAATAAGCCAGTTGCTGAAGACTTCAAAAATTTATACATACTGATTTTTATTATTTCCGGCATTATATTGTTCTGCATTGCTTGGTGGCATAGATCGCATCCGGGAACTTATGAGGCTATTGTAACAAAGGATAGATTTACTGTGCGTTATCCTGAATCACAGATGTGGTCTTTTGATGTTAAAATTTCTGATATAAAAAGGTTCGAACATAGAAGTACGCTTTCTCATGCGGGTAAGGGAATCACAGAAAGCGGCGTGTTGCTTAAGGATGGAAATTTTTATGAAGTTTGTATGAATTATGGCGTTAATATTAATAAACTATACGCAGCGATAAAAAAGGTAAACACTGAGGTTACCTTTCCTAAAAAAGTGAATATGAATGTACAAGGCCCATTTGATAAAGATTACGATAAATAGACTCTAACAAGAGTATCAAAACCGTACCTAGTGCATGTACAAAAAACGGTTTGCTTTTTATGGTAGAGTTACTTTCTTAATCCTGAACAATAAACCAAATAATCATAGCGACCACTGTTGCAACGATTGCTGCAAGCCATAAAGGTTTAATAATAAGTGTTAAGTTTTTTTCAGTTAAACGTTTGTAGCCTGTTAGCATGGGTAAAATTAGATTTTCTCGTTTAATAATCCAATAATAAAAAACAGCAAGAATATGGATGCTTGCTAGCACCAATAAAAGATCAAATGCTATTTCATGGACATCTCTAATTAAACTCATGGTGTTTTTATTTTTTATTAGGTGGTGTAGAGGCCCATCAAAAAAGAATTCATCACTGCAAAATAAACCAGTGGTTGCTTGAACTAACAAGGTCAATATTAAGAGCACTACCATCCAACCACCAAGTGGATTATGCCCTGGGTAATGGGTGGTTTCTTTTTTAAATAAGCTACTGGCATAGTTGTTAACTTTAGATGGGCCAGTTACAAAATTTGAGAAGCGAGCAGTTGTGCTACCAATGATTCCCCAAATCAGACGAAATAATAGCAAGCCTAAAATAAAATAACCGGACCAAAAATGAATGTCTGTTTCGCTTTCTTCAATTGAGTACCAAGAAACGCCAATTGAAATGACTAATGCCCAATGGAAAAAGCGTGTAGGAAAATCCCAAACTTTTATTTTTTGACTATTATCTGACAACTTTTTCTCGCTAAACCATGTTTAATGACTTCTTAATTAATAATTTTCTGACTAATAAATGTCTAATTAATAAGTGTTTAATTAATAAAAGTACTGTGCGGTTAATTGAATATGGTCATCTTTTCGTAATAAATAATTAGCAAAATCGCGTTGATCATCTGATTCAAATAAACGAATGTCTAGTAGAATTTTTATATTATCGCCAAAGCGACGGCTTGCTTCGACTAAAAAGCTGGATGATTCAAAGTCTAAGTCATAACTAAGTCCAGCTAAAACTTCGGTCGATTGAATGTCATTAAGTGCTAAACGACTACCAACGAACAAGTCATTTTGAAAAGTTGAAATAAAGTTTAAGTCAGACTCTTTGCCCCTTTCATCCCAAGCATACTCTAATAACCAACCTAAATCGGCATTGGATTGCATAATGCCATATTGAGTATATTCAAAACCAGTTTGAGCCGCTGAAAAATCCTCTATATCATTTTGGTTGTAAATACTTTCCAGTTTAAAAACAACATCGCCAATGTTAGCTTGCAACTCAAAACCTAGTTGTTTGATTTGTTGATAAAAAGGAAGGAATGTAACGGTTTGATTTGACGAGGGTTGGTTTATAGATTGAGGTGATGGAACTAATAATGGCTCACGTGAAGTGCCCTGAAACCAAGATAATGCCAATTCATAATCACTAATGCTGTGGCTCCATCTTGCAGCCCAATCAACGTGCTCCTCTTCATCAGACGATTCATACAATGGGCTGTCGACATCGACAATGGCTATGTTGGGGCGACCTTCTTGACCAGCAAAGGTTCTTTCTCGAAAGTAGGGGAGAATATAAAAATCAAGAATTCCCCAATCTTTAACCAGAGATAAATTAAGCATAGGTTGACCCAATTTATCTTCATTATCAATATCTTCAACGGAATCACTTTGGTTAATAATATCGACTAAGTGCTGAAACTCAGTGACACCCCAAAAAACGCGACGAATACCAATGCGACTTTCCCAATCATCAGCAACATGAACCCAACTAAACTCACGAATGTCGGCATGAGTTCTTTCATCATCGTGTTCATCAATGCGAATAGAGGGAATAAACTCTAATGAGTCGTTGCGATTATTCCAGCTCCAAAAAAACTCAGGCACAGCGGCGAAAGATAAATTATTATTGGGTTGCTCAGGCGATAAAGCATCACTGAAAAAAAAGCGATTTTGTAACTCAAGATTACCACGCATTTCAAGTTCACTGGCCTGAACAGAAAATATCCCTATATACAATAACGAACTGGTAATTAAGCGGACAAATATTTTTATCATCTTATCTAGCACGCTTTAAGGCATTTTTATTAAAGTCTTTATCATTTAGTCCCGTGTTAAGCTGATAATTTTCCCATTCTAATATAGTGCTTTTACCATTTTGGTGATTGACCATTTCGGAACGAGCCATACGCCAAAATTTATTAATATATTGTTGATAGCCAGTCATGTTTAAGGTTTTCAATAAAGTATTTTTTCGGTCATAATAATCCACTTTGTGAGTATAGTATCCGGCTTTGTCAATCCAAATAATTTGGCGTGTATAGCCAGAGTATTTATCTTTTGGATAAGCTTCAACAACCCATGTATCTAAGTTATTAAGTTTATCGTCTTTAATAAATTTATAATCATATTTTTCAACTTCAAAAGAGGTTAAATCTTCAAAAGAAAACTCACTGCCCATAAAAGAACCTGATTTATTACGTGAATGTATACGTTTGACTCTTTTTAGCGCAGGTAGGTATAACCATTGATCATCGTTACCCACTGGATGACTAAAGCTAAGGAAAGCTGTACCTTTAACATCTCTAGGCGAGTCAAAAATACTTAAACTTTTATCACCATCATTGTCTTGTTCAAGAGATTTTAATCTCACTTTTCGTACAGAAGTTTGACCGTGTTGATTTTTTAATGTCATGGTCATTAAAACTTGATTATCTTTCCAGCCTTTATCTGTAGCTTTTGCTTCTTTGGCTATTCGCAAACCTTTTTCTTCAGGCGTTTCAGCCTGAGAAGTAAATGATGCTAGGCTGAATAACCCGGCTATTAATAATAAATTTGTTAACTTTTTCATTGTCATAGTCCTCTCATTAATTTAATTAGTTTTCGCATTTTTTCGGCCCAACAATATGAGCAGTGGCGGAAGAAAAATAAAGTCGATAATTAAGGCAACTAAAATAGTAATGGCTGTTAATAAACCCATATCAGAACTAAACTTAAAGCTTGATGTGGCTAATACCATAAAGCCTGCAACTAATACCATCGTTGTTACCCAAAGTGCTTTACCTACACTCGCAAAACTGTACTTAACTGCTTCTTCTGGTGTATAACCTTTTTCTCGTCTAGCTCTAACATACTTACTTAAGAAATGAACCGTATCGTCAACAATAATGCCTAAAGTCATGCCAGTAACAACAGATAGGCCTAAACCAATTTCACCCGAAAAAAGCCCCCAAATACCAAAACCAACTGCTGCAGGTGTCATGTTTGGTAAGATACTGATAAGGCCAAACTTAACTGAGCGTAAAGCAATACCTAATAAAATTGAAATAAGCAGTAATGCAAGCGCTGAGCCTTTTAGCATACTAATAATATTACGTTGGCCAATATGAGCAAACATTAAACTAGGACTAGCAACACTAATATCATAGGTGGCTTTTTGTTGTTCAAAATAATCAAAGATGCGTTTTTCGATTGCAATCATTTCATTTGACGTAATATTTTTAAGAGTTGCCGTTATGCGTGTTGATGATTTGTCTACATTAAGTTGATTGTTGACATCAAGGCCTTGTGGCAAGGACATTTCATATAAAAACAAATATTGAGCGGTTAAATCTCTTTCTTTGGGTAGAAGATACATACTTTGGTCATCACCATGCATATTTTTGTTTAAACGTTTCAAAGTGTCAGAAATGGTCATGACATGGTCTGTTTCTGGTTGTTTTCTTAACCAGTTAGAAAAGTTTTCGACAAATGCCATAAACGCAGGGTCATTAACACCGCTACTTTGTTTAGAGTCAAAAGATACTTCCAAATTAGTCATACCAGAAATTTTCTCTTGCATTAAATCGGAGGCTTGCCTAAAAGGAACCGTTTCATCAAAGTATTTAACGAAGTCATCATTGAGTTGGTTTTTAGGAATAAACGAAGCGAGTGCAATAATAGCAATCGCAGAGACAGGTAAAAGCCATTTACGATTATTTACCACAAAGTCAGCAAATTTATCCATAACGTCTTTCTTACCTTCGGGCGCTTGACTCACTTTGGTTGGTAGAATCATAAGTAGTGCCGGAAATAGAGTGATCGAAAAAATAAAGGCTGCAGTAACGCCAATGGCAACCATATTACCCAAATGAGCAAAAGGCGGAGAGTCAGAAAAATTCATGGTTAAAAAGCCAATAGCTGTAGTAAGGCTAGTGAGAAAAATTGGTTGAATATTAACGCGTAAGCTATCGATGAGAGCATCAGGTTTTACCATACCATGGCGCATATTGTAGTAATAGGTTGAGAGAATATGCACACAGTCGGCTACGGCTAAAGTTAGAATCATAATCCAGAATGAACCAGTCGGGCCGGATAAGTATCCGCCTATCCATCCCCATAGACCAATCGACATAAGAATACTAGTGATAATGACGACGAAGGTTGCAATCGTTCCAGAAAATGTTCGAAGCAATATTGTTAATGTTAAAGCTATTACCAAAAACATAATTGGTAGAAATCGCGAATTGTCAGCGATAATCGCTTCTGGAAAACTGGTATTCATCATAACGATACCAGAAAGTTTAAAATCAATATTCGGATATTTTTTGGCGAACTCATTACGAATGGCTCTGACTGATTGGGAGACTTCAGGCACTTCTTTTGTCATATCAATATTAGGTAATTGAATAGTGACATTAACAACTGCCGCGTCACCTTTTTCCGAAATAAGCTTTTTTACTAATAAAGGTTCTTTGAGTGCAATATTTTTTATTTCCTCAATACGTTCTGGCGTCAGCATATCGGGCTCTAAGACGAGATCTTCAATCATTAAATCATCTTCAAGGGCGTAGCTATGTTGATGGTTAGTAATTGAATCAACCCGTGAGTTATAAGTGACTTGCCAGGCAGCTTTAGTTAATTCCGATATGACGGTTAAGTTTTTTTGATTAAAAATTTCGCCATCTTTAGGTACAACGAGAATAGCAACGTTATCACTTTTACTATAAATGTTTTGAATGCTTAAAAAATCATTAAGCTGTTCGTTTTCTTCGCCAAAGAAAACTTTGTAGTCACTTTTAAAAGTAATGTTTTTAGCACCATAAGCAACGATGCCAACTAACAACAAGCTAACAATTAAAATATACCAGCGATTATTTAAAATAAAATTAGAATAGTTTTGCATGGCTTTTTTCCCATAAAGTTTATTAGTCTAGCTATTTAATATGAATATTCGATGTCATCTACTCGGTAGTAAGTTAGTTTTTAATATTTAAGTAAAAATAAAAGGGTTACCTTGGCTTTCTAATTGACTCAGCTCATCAGAAAAAATGTCTTGTGCAATCTTCTTGATGGTTTTGCTGTAGTTCCAATCTTTGGATAATGGTTGCCAATTAAAGCCATCTAAAATTAAGTGAGTATTAGTAAAAGACTCTCTCTCAAAGACCATGGGCTTTAGTTTTTCGGAATTACCCTTACTCATAATCAGTGCCATGGCTCCCCATGATGCCGACCACATGGCAAAAGTGACCTGCTCATAAGCCATCTGTTCTGGTAGAACTAAATCACCAGCTTTAACTGCTTTATCAATTTCATCACTTAACAAAGCTATAAGTTGATTTTCATAATGTTGGTGAAGTTCGTTACGTTCTGGTGAAGCACATTTAGCAACACTAGGTGAGTGAGCAGATAAAACGGCAAATAATTGAGCCGGATGTAGTTTTGCCCAAATAAGATAAGAAACTATCACCGCAAGCATTTTTTCACGGCTGTTACCTTTAAACTTGAGGGCTCGTACAAATAAGGCCTGGATTTCTCGAACGCAGGTATTGCAAATAGCAATTAACAAATCTTCCTTGCTTAAAAAGTGTTTGTAAATGGTTCCCTTAGAATAATCTGAAGCATTAACTAGTTTATCGATAGTTAATGTTGTAAGACAATTTTTTATAGTTAATGAGCGAGCGAGTTCGATAAGCTCATTTTCTCGCTTCATAAAATCTTCTGGACTAATACTTCTTGGTGGACTCATTGTTAATCCTAGCAATTGATTATTTTCGAACAGATATTTCGATCAAATAATCTTGGATATTTTAAAAGGGCATCTTTATTTATGACGGATCGTCATTATAGCGAAAAATAAGATGGGATCAAGTAAATATTTGGAAA
>CAYPMT010000027.1:0-21628 GCA_964411875.1 uncultured Kangiellaceae bacterium | reverse complement strand
GATGATTAGGAAAAGAGATGACGGGTGATGATTGGGAAAAGGGATGACAGGTGATGATTGAGAAAAAGGGTGACGGGTGAGCTATATAGTTAACTAAACTTATGAGATTATTTCGTTAACCACCTTTGATGTTTAAGAATTTTGTAAAGAGGATAAGCGATTAGCATAATAATAACGACTACTATTTCTTTTGATGCAGCATCTGCCCATTGTTCTACTTTCTTATCAGAAGCATATAAACCTAAATAGATTAAAATTGTCCCTAAAACAAGAAATAAACTTATTAGTGTTATAAATAAAAGGGTAATTAGTTCTTGGCTTTGATAATTTACAAATAATAGCCATACTGTAAAAATTATAAAAGAAAAACCCAGTGTCATTAGAAAGCTACGATAATATAGCGTTAAGTCTTTTTTCTTACTCATAGGATTATATAAACTAGTTTTTATTTGTTTTATACTTATAAAATCATACTGTTTTAAAACTGTGGATTCAAATTATATTAGAAGATACTAGTGGAACATAAAAAAGCCCAGGCGATTCAAATCAACCTGGGCAACTTTAGTGGAGAGAGTTATTAGTGAGTCACTAAATCAAAGCGGTCAAGTGTCATTACTTTAGACCAAGCTTTAACAAAGTCATTCACAAACTTTTCTTTAGCGTCGTCAGCAGCATAAACTTCAGCAACAGCGCGTAGTTCAGAGTTAGAGCCAAAGACTAAATCAACTGGTGTTGCGGTCCATTTTAGTTTGCCTGATTGACGGTCATAGCCTTCATAAATACCTTGAGATTTTGATGACTGTTTCCATTCAGTTGACATATCTAACAAATTCACAAAGAAGTCATTGGTTAAAGAACCAGCTTTTTTGGTGAAAACACCATGCTTTGAGTTGTTAGCATTAGCATTCATCGAACGCATACCGCCAATTAATACTGCCATTTCAGGGATGCTTAAAGATAACATATCTGCTTTATCAACCAGCATTTCGGCCGGTGAACGTTTATGGCTTTTAGCATCAAAATAGTTACGGAATGCATCTGCTTTTGGTTCGAGTACTGCAAATGATTCAACATCAGTTTCTGCCTGCAAAGCATCCATTCTACCTGGCGTGAAAGGTACTTCAATTTTGTAGCCCGCTTGTTTAGCTGATTTTTCAATAGCTGCAGAGCCCGCGAGAACAATTAGGTCAGCAAGTGATACTTTTTTGTCACCTGACTGTGATTTATTAAAGTCACTTTGAATGCTTGTAAGTTTCTTTAATACTTTTTTCAACTCAGCTGGTTGGTTAATAGCCCAGTCTTTTTGTGGTGCTAGTTGAATACGTGCACCATTAGCACCACCACGAAAGTCTGTGCTACGGAATGTTGATGCTGAGCCCCAGGCAACTCTTACTAATTCATCAGTTGAAAGCCCTGACTTAAGAATTTTAGTTTTAAGTTTATCAATATCCTTTGAGTTAACCAGTTTATGATCAACGGCTGGAATATTATCTTGCCATAAAAGTTTTTCTTTAGGTGTCATTGAACCGAGGTAACGTGTACTTGGGCCCATATCACGATGCGTGAGTTTAAACCAAGCTTTAGCAAAAGCGACTTCAAATTGTTTAGGATCTTCTAACCAACGCTTAGTGATTTTTCCATATTCAGGATCAAATCTTAATGCAAGATCGGTTGTAAACATAATCGGTGCATGTCTTTTAGACTTGTCATGCGCATCAGGTACTAGTTGCGATGCATTTTTATCATCAGGTATCCATTGTGTTGCACCGGCAGGGCTTTTTGTTTTTACCCAATTAAAGCCATACAGATTTTGTAAAAAATTATGTGTCCAAGCAGCAGGGTTGACTGTCCAAGCACCTTCTAGACCACTGGTGATTGTGTCCGCACCTTTACCGCTTTTATATTTATTTTTCCAACCAAAACCTTGATCTTCAACTTTTCCTGCTTCTGGTTCACGACCAACATGTTTAGAAGGATCAGCAGCACCATGAGCTTTACCAAAGGTATGGCCTCCAGCAATTAATGCAACGGTTTCTTCATCGTTCATTGCCATGCGACCAAATGCAAGGCGAATATCTTGAGCAGCAGCAACTGGATCAGGATTACCATTTGGACCTTCAGGATTAACATAAATCAAACCCATTTGAACGGCCCCAAACGTTTTTTTCAGCTTTCTACCTTTTTCATAACGTTTATGATCGGCTAACCATTCACCTTCAGCACCCCAGTTAATAACTTCAGGTTCCCAACCATCTTCACGACCACCGGCAAAGCCTAGAGTTTTAAAACCCATAGACTCCATTGCAATGTTTCCTGTTAGAACCATTAAGTCAGCCCAGGAAATTTTGTTACCGTATTTTTGTTTGATTGGCCAAAGTAAACGTTGTGCTTTATCGAGGTTGGCATTATCAGGCCAACTATTCAATGGTGCAAAACGTTGCATGCCACCATATGCACCACCGCGACCATCACTGATTCGGTAAGTGCCGGCACTATGCCAAGCCATGCGGATAAAAAATGGACCGTAATGACCGTAATCAGCAGGCCACCAGTCTTGTGAAGTAGTCATGACTTTTACTAAATCTTTTTTGACTGCTTCTAAGTCAAGGCTTTTAAAGGCTTCAGCATAATCAAAATCCTTATTCATGGGATTTGACATAGGTGAGTTTTGACGAAGTGAACTTAAGTCGAGTCGATTAGGCCACCAATACTCATTGTCTTTAGCTGTAGTGTCAGCAAAAGTTACTTTAACTGACATAAGAACCACCGTTGCGACAGCCAATATCGCTAGTAATTTTTTTTTGTGCATGTTCTTTTTCTGCATAATGAGAATCTCCTAATAAGATATTGTTATTGGTTATCATAAACTGTTACTCGTTAAGCGTCATATGCCTTATGACAACGGCAGAACTAAATCCTGAATCAAATACTAAATAGTGGGGAGTTATAAAACCAATTGATTGTGGCTATTGGAATTATAGTCTTGTTTTAATTAGATGATGTAGAAGTTTCTAACTTGTTGTTAAAGAATAAGAAAATTAGTGAGAAGGCAAGTTTGAACTTAGTAAGTTTGAAAGAGAATACCAGTATTGATATTCTCTTTTTGAGTTTTTGAACAAAGAGTTTAATTCAATTTATTAAGATGAACATCCATTTGGGGGAATGGGATAGATATATTCGCTTGATCAAAGGCCAATTTGACTTTTTCGTGCGTATCAAAATGGACATCCCAGTAATCTTCTGATTTTACCCAAGGCCTAACAACAAAGTTAACTGAAGAATCAGCCAATTCAGAAACGGCGACTGTAGCTTCTGGATCTTTGAGAACTCGTTCATCATCATTTAAAATTTGTAGCATCAGCTCTTTGGCTTTTTTAATATCATCGCCATAACCAATACCAAACATCATATCAACTCGACGAGTATCTTTGGCTGAATAGTTAGTAATAACATCGCCATAAATTGAACCATTGGGAACAATAACTTGTTTATTATCAGCTGTTCGCATTTCAGTGGTGAAGATAGTGATTTTTTCAACCACGCCTGATATGCCGGCAACTTCAACAAAGTCGCCAGAAGTAAAAGGGCGGAAAATAATTAGCATAACGCCCGAGGCGAAGTTTTGTAATGAGCTTTGTAAAGATAAACCAATGGCCAAACCGGCGGCGCCAATTAAAGCGATGAATGAATTTGTATTAATACCTAACTGGGATAATGCAGCAATAATGACAAAAAGCAGCAGTATGCTTTTGACAATAGCACCTAAAAAATCGACTAGTACATCATCAATGTCTGCTTTTTTAAGCGCTTTTTTTGTTAACTTTGTTATCAGTTTAGCAACCCATTTACCAATAATAAAAATGGCTAATGCGATAAGAAGTTGACTCAGAAATGGCATAGCTTTTGAGCTAGCTAAGTCTATAATTTTTTCGGGGTTTTCAAGTAGGCCGCTAAAGTTACCGCTTGATAATTCATTGTTTGTTGTTTCACTTACTTCCGACATTGTTATTACCTATTAAATGTTATTGGTATTGGAAAAGTTTAGATTATGTGACTTAAAAGTTAGATCATGCTAGTCAAAAAAAAGCCAAAGCGAAAACGCTTTGGCTTAAGATGATACTTGCTAAACTAAACTAGTTTGCTGGTTCTGTCACTGTTGTTTTAATTTCAGCTTGTACACGACGGTTAGTCGCGCGACCTTCAGCAGTTGAGTTGTCAGCAATTGGGCTAGCTTCGCCTAAACCAGCAGCACTTAGTCGGCTTACGCTGATACCAAATTCACTAATTAAGTATTGCATAACCGCTTTAGCGCGTTTTTCAGATAATTGTTGATTGTAACTTTCCGAACCACGATCATCAGTATGGCCTTCAATTACAACACTAGTGTCTGGATATTGGCGCATAAACTCAGCAACTCGACCAATTTCGGTACGATAGGTAGCTGTGATAGCATCGCTGTTATTAGGGAACTGAACATTAAGCGCGATAGAAACGTCTTGAGTTAACATCACTCGACAACCATTTTCATCAACTTTAGCGCCGGCCGGTGTGTTAGGGCATTTGTCATAAGAGTCAAAAACGCCATCGTTATCACTATCTAATGCGCAACCGTTGCTATCAACTGAAATGCCAGCTGGCGTGCTTGGGCATTGGTCAAGACTATCAATAACACCATCGTTGTCAGAATCTTCTGGTTGTGGTGCTTTTTCCACAATAGGCTCTGGTTGAGGTTGTTCAATAACTGGCGCAGTAGTTTTAGCTCCACCAAAGAAAATATTAATGCCAAGATAAGGGTTGTAGTCAGTATTATGATTATCAGTTTCGTGAAGCACATCTAAACCAAACACTAAAGATGTTCTTGTGCTTAATTGAGACTCATAACCTAAACCAGTGACGTAGTTAGGGCCAGACTGGCTAAAACTATTGGTTTTTATTTTTCCTAAGCCAACTTTCCAAAAGAAAGAGCTTTGATTTCTAGGTTGGTTACGACGGACAAAGTCCAAAGAGTAGGCTTTTAACTCAACTTCAGCTGAAGGGCGAAGCTCGATATGAGTATCTTTTTCTGTATAACGAAGTTCTGTTGCCCAGTGATCGCTGAATTGATAACCAAAAGTTAGATAAGGGCTTTCGCTGCTTTCAATATCGCGTTTCGAATCTAGGTTAAAACGATTATAACCAAGTTGTAAATAAGCCCCAGTTGACTCAAGCGGCTCGACTTCAGCATGGCTGATCATGGATAACCCGGCTGTTAAGGCTAAAGTTGAGCCCAATATTAATTGATTGAGTTTTAACATAATTTCCTCTTATTTTATTAAAATTTGTAAGGTTGCGACAAAATAGCAGGCTAATTCTTAACCGAACCTTAATATCTTATCTTGAACATTCGACCTTATTAAGTCAGATAAAGTCACAATACTTGATAAGACAGTTGGCGCAACACGCCGGGATCCTAGCAACTTGATAACACCAAAGCTAGTAGATTTATTATAAAGTTCTCATTCTGTTTGTTTTGGCAGGATATTAAATGCTATTTGGCCAAAATACCGAATAGATTTGACAGAAAGTTAATTTTACAGGGAATAAATTTTCACTTCGATTATAATAGCCAACCTTTTAGAGAGGTATGAAAGAGTATTGGTTTAATTTGCTTTATCTTTTAGCCCTCAATAATAAGCACTTTAGTCGATACTTTAGTGTGATTATGAATGTAATAAAATAAAGAGGTTTGTTTTTTGTCCTTTGAAATCAGTAAGATAAGAAACTTTTCAATTATAGCTCATATTGATCATGGTAAATCGACCCTGTCGGATCGGTTGATCCAGGTTTGTGGTGGTTTGACTGAGCGTGAAATGTCTGAGCAGGTGCTCGATTCTATGGATTTAGAACGAGAAAGGGGTATTACCATAAAAGCTCAAAGTGTGACGCTTAATTATCAAGCTAAAGATGGTAATACCTATCAGCTTAACTTTATTGATACACCTGGCCATGTGGATTTTTCCTATGAGGTTTCACGTTCGCTTGCGGCTTGTGAGGGAGCATTGCTAGTGGTTGATGCGGGTCAGGGAGTTGAAGCACAAACTTTAGCCAATTGTTATACGGCGATTGAGCAAGACTTAGAAGTTATCCCCGTCTTAAATAAAATTGATTTACCCCAGGCTGATCCCGATAGAGTCGCTCAAGAGATTGAGGATATTATTGGTTTAGAAGCGATGGATGCGGTTCAATGTAGTGCTAAGACAGGTGTCGGTATTGATGATTTACTTGAGGAGCTTGTAACAAAAATTCCTGAGCCTGTTGGAGATGAAACAGCACCTTTACAAGCACTGATTATTGACTCTTGGTTTGATAATTACTTGGGTGTTGTCTCGCTAGTTAGGGTAATGCAAGGGACTTTAAAGCAAGGTGACAAAATGCAAGTCATGTCGACGGGCAAAGCTCACTTAGTCGATTTTGTCGGTATATACACACCTAAACGTCATGATTTGCCTCAATTAAGAGCGGGTGAAGTTGGTTATGTGATTGCGGGTATTAAGGAAATTCAGGGTGCGCCTGTTGGTGATACTCTAACCTTATTTAAAGAGCCTGCTAGTGAAGCACTACCTGGCTTTCAACAAGTTAAACCGCAGGTTTATGCCGGACTTTTTCCTATTTCTTCGGATGATTATGAAGCCTTTCGGGATGCATTAGCTAAGCTTAGTTTAAATGATGCTTCCTTATTTTATGAACCTGAAAACTCTCAAGCTTTAGGCTTTGGTTTTCGTTGTGGTTTTTTGGGTATGTTACACATGGAAATCGTTCAGGAGCGCCTAGAACGAGAATATGATTTAGATTTAATTACTACAGCACCGACAGTTGTATTTGAAGTGGTTACGGTAAAAGGTGGAACTATTTATGTGGACAACCCCTCTAAACTACCAGAGCCGAATGAAATTGAGGAAATGAGAGAGCCAATTGTTGAGGCTAATATTTTAGTCCCACAAGAACACTTAGGTAGTGTTATTACGCTTTGTGTCGAAAAACGCGGCGTGCAAACTAAAATGGAATATGTCGGTAATCAGGTTTCACTTGCCTATCATTTGCCCATGAATGAAGTCGTGTTAGATTTTTTTGATCGACTTAAATCGGTCAGTCGTGGTTATGCTTCTTTAGATTATAATTTTAAGCATTTCCAAGCGGCAGACTTAGTTAAACTTGATGTGCTTATTAATGGCGATAAAGTCGATGCGCTTGCGATTATTGTACATAAGGATCAAGCACAATACCGTGGCCGTGAATTAGTTGAAAAAATGCGTGAGTTAATTCCAAGACAAATGTTTGAAGTAGCTATTCAGGCGGCTATTGGTAACCATATTGTGTCGCGTTCGACAGTAAAAGCTTTGCGTAAAAATGTTACCGCTAAATGTTATGGTGGTGATATGAGTCGTAAACGTAAACTATTAGAAAAACAAAAAGCGGGTAAAAAGCGTATGAAGAAAGTAGGCCGTGTGGAAATTCCTCAGGATGCTTTTTTGGCGGTTCTGCAAGTGGGTAAAGATTAATTATATCCGTCATTTTTCAGGTTAAATTTTGAAAGGCATAGGGTATATAAGTTAGAGAGTATAAGAGAGTATAATTAATGTTGGTAAAATTCATTAAGGATAAAGTATGAGTAGTTATTATGGTTTGATTCTAGTTGTTTTAACCTTTGTATCAGGTTTGGTTTGGCTAATAGATTCAAAAACTGATGCAAAGAAACGTAAAGCCGCGCTGGATAAACTTTATGCAAATGATCCAGCTCCTTCGGAAGAAGCTGTTAAAGCAGTTAGTAAAGAGCCTGTTCATGTTGATTATGCGAAATCATTTTTCCCTATTTTGCTTATTATTGTCGTACTGCGTTCATTTCTTTATGAGCCATTTCAAATTCCATCGGCATCCATGAAGCCAACTCTGGAAGAAGGTGATTTTATTCTAGTTAATAAATTTAACTATGGTTTACATCTGCCCGTAACAGGTAAGAAAATTATTGATATTGGATTACCTAATCGAGGTGATGTGACTGTGTTTAAATCACCCCATACCGGGCAAGACTATATTAAACGTGTAATTGGCTTGCCAGGTGATACGGTGATTTATACCCAAAATAAAGAGCTTTATATTGTTCCAGCTTGTGATAAAAACAATGCTGCAGACTGTCCTAAAAAAGTTCATATTCAAAAACATAAATTAGATAAGCCCTATCTTGATATTAGCCCGAAAGATAAAAGTGAACGAGTTAATGACCATTATATTGAGACCATTGGTGGTGTAGAGCATGGCATCTTAAATATACAACAAAATGATCATCAATCTCTTTTTAGAGTTGGTCGTGATATGCAATTTAAAGTGCCTGCTAAATCTTATTTTGTTTTGGGTGATAATCGTGATAATAGTAGTGATAGTCGGTATTGGCGAATGAAAGATGGCCGATATATTCATTATGTTCCTGAAGAAAACTTAGTCGGTCAAGCCGTTGCTATTTGGGTCCATTTGGATTTTGATATTGAAAGTCGGTTTTTTAGGCGGGTGCCTACTGGAATTAGCTTTGAACGGGCAGGCGCAATTCGTTAGTCGTTTATGATAAGCTATCAATCCATGGTCTTATTGAATGATGTACAGCTGTTGAATTTTAAGAAATAACGAGAGGCTATTTAAAATGATGAAACGTTATCAAACCGGTGCCACTATGTGGACGACTATCTCAGTTGCTTTAATGTTAGGTTTTGTGGGTTATTTTGGCGTGATTGTTGGTGGAGCATATTGGGACAATTACTTAATTACTAATTCCATGAAAGAAATTGTCAATCAGGCCGGTTTTAAAACGATGAGTAAGAGGGAAGTGATTTCATCTATCGGTAAGCGTTTGATCGTTGATGGCATTAGAAACCTTGATCCTAAAGAGTCTTTTATTGTTAAAAAAGATCTTTCAGGCCAAAAGTATATTCATGTTCAGTATGAAACCCAGTCAAGCTTATTTGCTAATCTCCATGTGTTGGCTAAATTTGATCAAGAAATAAAACCAGGCCAAGAGTAACTTAGAGCTGTCTGTTTATGTCTGTTAAACCGAATATTCGGTATTTACAAGAAAAACTTGGCTATCAGTTTAATGATGTTAGTAAGCTTGAACAGGCGCTTACTCACCGTTCCGCTCATAATCAGCATAATGAAAGAATGGAATTTTTAGGTGATGCAATTCTTGGTAGTATTATTAGTCAACAACTCTATCAACAGTTCCCACAAGTGGATGAAGGTCAATTAAGTCGCTTGCGTTCTTTTTTAGTACAAGAAAAAGCCTTATTTGAAATTGCACAAACTTTAGATATAGGTGATTTTTTAAATTTAGGCAGTGGCGAGCTTAAAAGTGGTGGTTTCAGGCGAGCCTCTATTTTATCCGATGCTTTAGAAGCCATTATTGGTGCTATTTATCTCGATAGTGATTTTCTTCAAGTTCAGACCTGTGTATTAAATATTTATCAGGAAAAGTTAAAAAACTTATCCTTAGATATGGCAAAAAAAGATCCTAAAACTCAATTACAAGAATGGTTACAAGCACGTAATTTAGAAATACCTGATTATCATGTGGTGCGAGATGAAGGAAAAGAGCATGCCAAAACTTATTGGGTTGAATGTAAAGTGGCTTATAAAAATATGCAAAGTGAAGGTAAGGGTAATAGTCGGCGCAAAGCGGAACAAGATGCCGCTAATTTGATTTTAGGAATGATTATTAATGAGCGATAGCAAACAAGTAAGTCGATGCGGTTTTATCGCTTTTGTAGGTCGACCTAATGTTGGTAAGTCAACCTTGCTTAATCGTTTGTTGGGACAAAAGTTGAGCATTACTTCACGTAAGCCGCAAACGACTCGACACAGAATTCTTGGTATCGATACTTTTGATAAAACGCAACTTATTTATGTTGATACGCCTGGACTACACCGTGAAGAACCAAAAGCGATTAATCGCTTAATGAATCGAGCTGCTGCTAGTTCTATTGATGATGTTGATCTGGTAGTTTTTTTGGTTGAACCAAATCGATGGACTCAAGATGATCAACTCGTCTTAGAGCATTTGAAAAAGAGCCAAGTACCTTGTATTTTATTTGTGAATAAGATTGATCAAATGACCGACAAGCCGTCACTGTTACCCCAGTTAAAAAACCTATCACAGCGGCATGAGTTTTTGCAAATTATTCCTGGTTCTGCATTGAAAGATGATCAAGTTGATGAATTGAAAAAACACTTAATTCAGTTAGTTCCCGAGGGTGATTTTATTTTTCCTGAAGATCATTATACCGATCGCAGTGAACGTTTTTTGGTTGCAGAAATTATTCGTGAAAAACTAATCCGTCAACTAGGCGATGAATTACCTTATTCGATTACGGTTGAAATTGAGCAGTTTAAAGTTGATGAAGGTGGGTTATTAACCATTCATGGGTTAATTTTAGTTGAGCGTAATAGTCAAAAATCTATTGTTATTGGTAAAAGTGGCCAAAGACTTAAACAGGTAGGTACAGATGCCCGTTTAGATATCAAACGGCTATTTGGACAAAAAGTTTTTTTACAGCTTTGGGTAAAAGTTAAAGATGGTTGGGCAGATGATGAGCGAGCGTTACGTTCTTTAGGTTACAATGAATATGATTAAACCATATCATCTTTTGTCATGAAATCTTCACAAGCTGAAACGATAGCTTTTATTTTACACTCTCGAGCTTATCGAGAAACCAGTCAAATTATTCAGCTTTTTTCATTAGAACATGGCCGCTTTTCTGTTATAGCTAAAGGCATAAAAGGTAAATCATTTCAGGCACGCAAAGCAATTTTGCAGCCCTTCATTCAATTAAAATTAACGTATGCTGGGAGAAGTGATCTTAAAACTATGATTCATTGCGAAGCGAGTTCAGGGTTTGCTCATTCGTTAAAGTGGCAAGGTCGAACTTTGGCTTGTGGTTATTATGCTAACGAGTTAATTTTGCGTAGTTGTCCAGAAGGCTATGCTTATCAAACCTTGTTTCAGGCTTATACGGACTTAATTAAAGCATTAATTTTAATTGAAGGTGATGAAAAATTAGCCATCTCTTCAGCACTAAGAAATTTTGAGGTAGCTTTGTTAACGGATTTGGGTATTGCGCCTGATTGGCAATATGATATTGATCAACAGCCGATTCAACCTCAAGGTAATTACGAGTTAATTCTCAGCCAAGGTTTTAAGCGAATAATAGAGATGAATGATCAAAGTGATTCTGATAATTCAGTTAATCAGTATCCAAACCAGTCTAGAAATGAATATGGATATAGTGGCAAATCTATTTTGAGTTTGTTTAATGGAAATTATGAAAA
Source organism: uncultured Kangiellaceae bacterium (assembly GCA_964411875.1). Classification (GTDB taxonomy): domain Bacteria; phylum Pseudomonadota; class Gammaproteobacteria; order Enterobacterales; family Kangiellaceae; genus Aliikangiella. The sequence continues at coordinate 10,279 of CAYPMT010000027.1, read as the reverse complement.
AGAGGTTTTAAGAAGCTGTCAACATATCACGCGTCGCTTATTAGATGAAATTATTGGTAATAAGCCTTTACAGAGCCGTAAATTATGGCAACATACCAGTTAGTTCTAGCTAAAATATTTTTTGATTAAATAATGATGAGTGATTTACTTATATCTCAGCCACAATCTGCCTTGCTGGGCGTTAATATAGACCATGTTGCAACGCTACGTCAGGCCCGAGGGGTTAAATATCCTCAAGTTTTACAAGCGGCGTTAATTGCTGAACAAGCTGGTGCTGACGGAATCACTATCCATTTGAGAGAGGACCGCCGACATATACAAGATAGAGATGTCGAACTAATTAAGGAACATATTAACTCTCGATTAAATTTAGAAATGGCCGTGACCCAAGAAATGATAAGTATTGCTAAAAGAGTTCAGCCAGAATATGTTTGCTTAGTGCCAGAAAAGAGAGAGGAATTGACCACTGAGGGAGGATTAGATGTTTGTGGGCAGTTTGATAAAATTAAACAAGCTTGTTATGAGCTTGCTGATTTAGGCATTAAGGTTTCACTTTTTATCGATGCGGATGCTAAACAAATAGAAGCAGCTCATAATACCGGTGCGCCTTTTATTGAAATTCACACTGGGCATTATGCTGATGCAACGAGTGAGTCTATTCGATTAGAGCAATACCGTTTAATTTGTAACGGAGTAGAGCAGGCGAAAGAATTAGGCTTAATGGTTAATGCTGGTCATGGCTTGCACTATCATAATGTCGCGCCAATAGCCGCAATTGAAGCTATTTATGAGCTTAATATTGGTCATTCAATTATTGCCCAATCAGTTTTTAGTGGTTTAGAAAAAGCCGTATCTGATATGAAATTAATTATAGGAGAAGCGCGTCAATGAGTATCTATGGCATAGGTATTGATTTATGCGAGATCGTTCGAGTAGAGCAGTCCTTAGCAAAACATGGGGCTGCTTTTGCTGAGAAAATTCTCAACCAGCAAGAAATTAAAGAGTTTAATAATCATCGTTTTCAAGCCAAATTTTTAGCGAAAAAGTTTGCTGCCAAAGAAGCTTTTTCTAAAGCATTAGGTACAGGAATTGCCGATAGTGTTACTTTTCCAGAGATAGAAGTTTACCATAATGAAATGGGCAAACCTTTTATACGTTTGTATGGTAAAACCTTAGCTAAAGTTGAAAGTCTTGGGGATACAAAAATGCACCTAACCATTAGTGATGAAAAGGACTATGCCGTTGCTCAAGTAATTATTGAGAGTGTGTAGTTAACAAGTCTATTTTTAATGGGTTGAGTTTTAATCTATTTAGCCTGGTTGCTTATATATTACATATGTATATTGTTTAACTGGTTGAGTTTGCAGAGTGGACTTACGTTACATTGAGAACTGAAGGATACAGCATGCATAATTCATATAGGTCAAATAAATATTTTAATCTTATTTTTGCAACGCTACTTTATTTTGTTGGTGTAGTTGTTTATGTGTTTTTTGTCTATTCCAATACTAAAGTTCAGCTAATCAATCAAATTGATCAACGACTGCGCATGGCAACTGTTGCCGTTAGTAATATTATTCCTGATAATTTCCATAATAAGATGCAAGATGAAACATCACTAAGTTTACAAGAAGATTATGCACTTGCTATGCGCTTAACGGATTATGTTAATTCAGTTGATATTGCTTATGTTTATACTTTAAAGCGTTTTTCTGATGATAAAATTCGTTTTACAAGTTCAAGTGCTACACCTGAAGAAGTAGAGAATAATAATTATAAAAAAGCTTACTACGGCGCTTACCCTGAAATGCCTAGCGAATTGCTTCGTACATTTAATCAAGGCAAAGAGAGTTTTTCTGAGTATACGGATCGTTGGGGTTCTTTTCGTTCTATTTTTATTTTGAAGAAAACCAATAAAGGTACTGAGTATGTTATTGGCGCTGATATCTCGATGGCTGAAATAAAGGCGGTTGTTTTTCAGAGTGTGGTATCAGCATTGTTCGCTTTTTGTTTTTTGGCCATTATTGTGATTCCTTTGCTTTATTCCTTTATTCAATCCATGCATAAAAACTGGAAAAGACGCTACGATGCGTTATTTATTGATAGCTTAACAGGTTTACCTAATCGGCGTCAGCTCTCTCATGATATAGAGCTTTCGATTCATACCAATTTGGCGATTATTAATATTAATCAATTTAGAAATATTATGACCAACTTTGGTGCTGCAATTGGTGATGAAATTTTAAAACAATTTGCACAACGTTTAGTCAGTGCAAAGCCTAGCGAGTTAAAGAGTTACAAAGTTTATCGTTTATATGCTGATGAATTTGCTGTTCTAGTTGATCAAAAATTGACTAAGCAACAGATTAATGAAATATCAACCGAAGGACTTATTCATTTAATTCGTTATCCTTATCTGATTTCAGCGACAAAAAACTTACAACTAGATGTTACTATTGGAGCGGTATTTCAAAAAAATGAAGCTTTCTCATTAGCCGAAATGGCGCTTGGTGAAGCAAAGAGCCGTCATCTACGTCTTTTTGCTTATGACAATACGACTAAATTTTTGCCTGAAATTTATACTGAAAATATGATAAAAGTTTCATTGCTAAAATCAGCTTTAAGCGAAGGAAGACTTGCGGCTTATCGACAACCGATTTTGGATGCAAAAACATTAAAGGTAAAAAAGTATGAGTTACTAGCCAGAATTGTTGATGAGTCGGGTCGAGTTAAGTTACTACCGGATGAATTTATCCCATTGGCTTACAGAGCTAAGGTTTATTATAAAGTTATTCGTATTATGTTGAATAAAGCGATTGATATTGCTAAAGAAGAGGGCATTCATGTCTCTATTAATATTGATGTTTCTGATATAAACAACCAAAGAACGCAAAGTTTTATATTCGATAGGCTTAAGAGTTCTGGTTTAGCTGAATATATTCAATTTGAGTTATTAGAAAATGAAGTCATTACTGATTATGCAGAAGTTATTGGATTTATTAAAAAGATTAAATCGTTAGGTGCTTCTATTGGCATTGATGATTTAGGTAAAGGACATTCTAATTTTGATCGCTTAATTAGCTTGCCTGTTGATTTTGTTAAAATTGATCGTTCAATTATGCTTTATATTTTAAAAGATAAAGATGCTCTTGCGGTGACTAAAACTATATTAGAGTTGGCACATAAAAATGGCTTAAAAGTTATTGCTGAGTATTGTGAAACAAAAGAAATTGCCGATATAGCCATTGAGTTAGGTGTTGATTATTTACAAGGCTATTATTTTGGTGAGCCAGTTGTTGAACTTTAGATTTTGGTAACACCTTAACCTTATTTTTTAATGTCACGTTTAAGATATTCGTTGGAGAAGCCACTAGAGTGGCTCTTGCGACTATAATTTAATCAATTTATCCTGAAAAATTTAAATTTACTGCTATAGTTAAGAAATGAATATGGCCTATTAATTGTGTATAAAATGGGTTCGAATGAGTTGTTAACTGCAGAATTTGATTTATCGATCACTCCTAAAGAATACCTAAAATATTATCAAAAACGGGTAAATTGGGTTGTGGTGATGTCAACTAAGGGGTTAAGTATTCGATTTCCTGCAAACTTACTGTCTGCTTATATTACTCATGAAGGTATCCATGGTCGATTTATTCTAAAGTACTCCAAGTCGGGCAAAGTTAGTTCATTAAATAAGCAGTTGGTATCTCAAGATTGAAACACTATTTAATCAATTGGACAATTAAAATGGATGATAAAAGATTAACTTTATCATACAATTCATCGCAAATTAGCAAGCACGATAGTGCTTGATAAGAAGACTCTAAATCCTAAGTTAAGGAATCATTATGTCTATTCAAAAAAATAAATTTAAACAAACATTACACAAAGCCTTAACAAAAAAAATTGCTTCTAACTATTCCAGCAAAAAGGCTGATTTAGTTAGTCAGTTTGCGAAATATTTTTGTTCGAGCATGTCTGTTGTTGATCTAGAAAAGCGTGATTTTGAGCAGTTGTATCAAACCATTGTTAGTTTGTGGGACTATTTACAAGCTTCAAAATATGATTGTGATGTAAGGGTTTATACACCGCAGGTGAAAAAGTCAGAGTTACAGCATAGTGTTATCGAAATCATCCATAGTGATATGCCTTTCTTGGTCGATTCAGTCAGAATGGAGCTTAATCGACTAGGCGTTAATATTCGTTTACATATTCACATTCCTTTAAATATTGAAAAAAGTGCTAAGAATTCTATTTTATCAATGAGTAGGCCAAACTCGGATAAGGACCGAGCGACGGTTACGCCTATGTACATTGAAATTGATCGCCAATTAGATGATTCAGAGTTAGAGCTTATTAAAAGTAACCTAGAAGAGGTGCTATCGGATGTTAGAGTGACCGTTTCTGATTGGAAGCCTATGAAGAAAAAGTTAGCAGAGGTCATTAAACGAGTTGAAGAGCTACCTAAGTCTCTTATGAATGAAAAAAATCAAGAAAGTTATGAGTTTATTAACTGGATCATGGATAACCACTTTACCCTATTAGGTTATAGCTATTATGAACTAAAGAAAACTAAAGGCGGCGAGCGATTAATACCTAAAAAGTCATCTTGCTTAGGACTAAAGACAAAAGTTAATTGGGCACCCAAACCTTACTATTTAAAAGATTTATCTAAAGGCGCACAAGAGTTAATCTTGACCAATGAGAACATACTCGTTCTAACTAAGCTAAGTAGTATTAGTCGAGTTCATCGTCCTGCACACATTGACCATGTTGGTATTAAACGGGTTAACTCAAAAGGCGAAGTGATTGGTGAGGATAGGTTTATTGGTCTTTATACATCAGCAGCCTACAACTTAAACCCGATGAATATTCCAGTTTTAAGGCGAAGAATCCAATTGGTTAAAGATAGAACTGGATTAACGAAGCATGAGCATAATTATAAAGTTCTCAAAAATATATTAGAAACCTACCCAAGAGATGAGCTTTTTCAGATAAGTGTTGACAAGCTTTATGAAATATCCACAGGTATATTGCACATTCAGGAAAGACCCATTATCCGGTTGTTTGTTCGACAAGATCCCTATGGTCGGTTTTTTTCTTGTTTAGTTTATGTGCCAAGAGAAATTTATAATACAAGAATTAGAGTTAAGATCACCCAAGTTTTAACTGAGGAGTTTGGTATTGTATCTGAGTCTAGATTTACCACAACTTTCTCTGAGTCAAACTTAGCACGTATTCACTTTTTATTTCCTGTCGATAACACTGAGGAAATAAAATATGATGTAAAAGCGATAGAGAATAAACTTTTTGAAGTGACTAGAAGCTGGAAGGATAATCTTAAAGATTTATTATTGCAAAAAAACTTTGAATCAGAAAACCAAGTTGTAATTAAAGATTTTTTAAATGCATTTCCTGTTGGTTATCAAGACGACTCAAGTGTTGAAATGGCGTTAAAGGATATTCAACAGATGCAGTCATTAACAGAAGCCAATTCATTAGCTATGTCGTTATATCAATTAGATGGTGAACAATTAGATAACAAACAAGCGGATAAAGATTGTGCAGCTAATATTCGGTTTAAGCTTTTTTATAAAAATGAGCCTAAGCCATTATCTGATGTTTTGCCAATGCTAGAAAATATGGGGCTTAATATTATTGGTACTAAACCTTATCGGGTTAAACCAGTTAATCAAAGCTCTGAATATTGGATTAATGAATTTGTTATGCAGCGATTAGCTAGCGAACCATTAAACTTAAAAGATGTGAAAGATAAATTCCAAGAAGCTTTTACTCACATCTGGTTTGAAGAGGCTGAAAATGATGGCTTTAATCGCTTAGTTTTATCGGCAGAACTTAATTGGAAAGAAGTTGCGATTTTACGAGCTTACTCAAAATATATGTGGCAAATAGGCTCTAGCTTTTCACAACATTATGTTGAAGAAACATTAGATGCTTATCCTAATATTGCTCGGTTATTAGTTCAATATTTCTTTCAAAAATTTGATCCACAACAAAAACAAAGCAAAAAGAAAGAAGAGAAGTTGCGCGATAAGATTTTAAACGCATTAGATAAGGTTTCTAACCTAGATCAAGATAGAATATTACATCGCTATTTAGAGTTAATGCAGGTGACTTTGCGAACCAACTTTTTCCAATTAGATGAGCATGGAAAAGACAAAAGCTATATTGCACTTAAATTAGAGTCATCATTGATTACAGATATTCCTAAACCTGCGCCTATGTTTGAAGTGTTTGTTTATTCACCAAGAATTGAAGGTGTACATTTGAGAGGGGGTAAAGTAGCCAGAGGCGGCTTGCGTTGGTCGGATAGGCGAGAAGATTTTAGAACTGAAATTCTAGGTCTAGTTAAAGCTCAGCAAGTTAAAAACTCAGTTATTGTTCCAGTTGGCGCTAAAGGTGGTTTTGTTTGTAAACGTAACTTAAGTGAACTTTCTCGTGAAGAGTTTTTAAAGGAAGGCGTGCACTGTTATAAAATTTTTATTAGTGCTTTACTCGATATTACTGATAATTTAATCAAAGGTAAGTTAGTTCCGCCTAAGCAGGTGGTTCGTCATGATGAGGATGACCCTTATTTAGTGGTTGCAGCAGATAAAGGTACAGCAACTTTTTCAGATATTGCCAACGAAATCTCTAACAACTATGGCTTTTGGCTTGGAGATGCTTTTGCGTCTGGTGGTAGTATTGGTTATGACCACAAAAAAATGGGTATTACAGCTAAAGGTGCATGGGAGTCTGTAAAACGTCACTTTATGGAGATGGGTGTTAATTGCCAGACCACTGATTTTACTGTGGTTGGTGTTGGTGATATGGCGGGCGATGTATTTGGAAATGGAATGCTTTGCTCAAAGCATATTAAATTGGTTGCCGCATTTAATCATATGCATATTTTTATTGATCCTAAACCCAATAGTGAAAAAAGTTATCAAGAGCGGAAAAGATTATTTTATTTACCACGTTCTAGCTGGACCGACTATAACGCTAAACTGATTTCAAAAGGTGGCGGTATTTTTGAACGTAGCGCCAAAGTTATTTCCTTAACACCTGAAATTAAAACGTTACTCAATACTGACAAGAATAGCTTAACGCCGAACCAATTGATTAGCGCGCTTTTGAAGTCTGAGGTAGATTTGCTTTGGAATGGCGGTATTGGCACCTATGTTAAGGCCAAGTCTGAAACGCATGCCGATGTTGGTGATAGAGCGAATGATAATTTACGTGTTAATGGTGAAGAACTTCGATGTAAAGTTATTGGTGAAGGTGGAAACCTTGGTGTAACTCAGCTTGGTCGAATTGAGTATATGCTCAACGGTGGGCGAGGTAATAGTGACTTTATTGATAATGCTGGCGGTGTAAACTGCTCTGATAATGAAGTTAATATTAAAGTCTTACTTAACCAAATTGTCACGTCAGGTGATATGTCAAAAAGTCAGCGTAATAAACTGCTGTTATCTATGACCAATGAAGTCGGCGATATCGTCTTAAGAGAAAACTTTTTACAAGCTCAATCGATTAGCGTTAGTGAGTCAAGATCGCTTGTTATGGTGAAGGAGTTAATGCGCTTTATTCACTGGTTAGAAAAAGAAGAAAAACTTGATCGAGAATTAGAGTTCCTACCTGATGATGAAGAGTTGCTTGAGCGACAAGCCCAAGGTAAAGGTTTAACTCGTGCAGAAATAGCAGTATTAATTGCCTATGGAAAAATGTTACTGAAAGAAGAGCTATGTTGTCCTGAAGTTTCTAATGAGCCGTTTTATCAGCGTGTTTTGGTTGACTATTTCCCTAAGCCTATACGAAATAAGTTTGCTAAAAAAGTAGATAAACATCCACTTAAAGATGAAATTATTGCTATGCGCTTAGCTAATGAAATGCTTGATTACTTAGGCAGTAATTTTGCTTTTCGTGCTATGGATGAAACTGGCGCAAGCCCAGCAGATGTCGCTGCAAGTTTTACTTTAACCAAAGAAATTTACGGTATGGCAGATATATGGGCACAAATAGAAAAGTTAGGCCATAAAGTTTCGGCGGAAACCCAGCACTTAATGATTTACCAAACTCAGCGGATGGTGAGACGTTCGACTCGCTGGTTTTTGAGACATAGAAGCAAACATTTTACTATTCAAAGTGGTATTGAGTACTTCCAAAAAGATATTCAAGTGTTACAAAAGAATATTCATAAAGTTCTCGAAAAGAAAGAAAAACAAGCAATCCTTAAAGAGAGTGAAAAGTTTATTGAGCAAGGTGTTCCAAAAAAACTTGCTGAAAAAATTAGTTATTTAAGTAGTTTGTTTTCTGCGCTAGATATTATTGAAATGGCTAAAGAAACCGGAAAGAGTATCACTTTAGTGGCTGAGGTTTATTTTAAACTAGGTGCAAAGTTAGAGCTTCATTGGTTCCTTGAGCAAATTAATTCTCAACCTGTGGATAACCATTGGCAGGCATTCGCTAGAGCGGCTTTCAGAGAAGATCTTGACTGGCAACAAAAAAGTTTAACGGTTGCAGTATTACTTTTATCTAAAAACGCTAGCTCGGCAGAAGAAAGCATTAGCAACTGGGCCGCTAATCATGCTGAATTATTGTATAGATGGGAACATATGCTAGCTGATTTCCGTACCAGTAAACGACATGAATTTGCTAAATTTTCGGTTGTCCTCAAAGAGCTATTAATACTTGTAGAAAGTAGTCGAGCACTTGTCTGAATTAGATTAAGTTGATGATTATTTAGACAAAGAACCTCTTGTAATCGAACAAATAAAATAGCTTAAACCTTGGTTGAGTTGTACAATAGAGCACTATTTTTTAATAGTGCTTTTTACTATTAGCCTACAAATAGCATAAATTAACATTAGGTTACACTATTAGTTTGATAGTTGTATAAATTTCATCCAATGTTTGGTTATTATATAATTATGGCTAAAGTTAAATAGGATTCATTTTAGATTCAGCTAATGAACTTATTATAGATAAAAGGCATTTTATTTGTTTTTTATAATTAATTTAAGGCATTAAATAAGAGGTGACTAACCATGAAAAAGAGTAATTTATTTTTATTTTTGATTTTAACTTTTTGGGGTGTTAGCTTAAATGCATCATCAGTTAAAGATAAATATGTTTCAGTTGAGCTAGTTCCTGAACTTAAGTCGGTCGCGGCAGGTGATACACTTACTGTTGCTTTAAAAGTTAATATGGACCCTGGCTGGCATACTTATTGGAAAAATCCTGGCATAGGCATGCCGATTAAAATCAAATGGGATTTACCCGAAGGAGTCGAAGCAGGGGACATTCAATGGCCAACGCCTAAGACTTATGACATGTCAGGTGTTGTTAATTATGGTTATGGTGGAGAAGCTTGGTTATTAAGCCAGATTACACTGCCAAAAGATTACGCGGCTAAAACTTTACCACTTAAAGCAAAAATTTCTTGGTTAATGTGTAAACGCTCTTGTGTGCCTGGTCGCGCTAAACTTTCAACAGAGATTGCTGTTTCAAAAACGGTTAACAATGATGGGTTAGTTGAGCAATTTAAATTAGCACGTAATCAAATACCTCAAGCGACTGAGGGTTGGAAGCTTGCTAAAAAAGCTAGTGATGATAAATCAGTAACATTGACTTTAACACCACCAGCCCAATATAGCGGAGAGTTAAAAGATGTGTACTTTTTTGTTGAGCAAAAGAAAGTTATTGATAGTGATGCAGAGCAATTACTTAAAAAGGTTGATGGCGGCTATGAATTAACTTTAGCGAAAGGCAAAAAGCCATTGCCAGAAGTGTTGTCAGGGATCTTATCAGCTAAAAGTGGTTTTGACTCACCTAGCCAAGCTTATCAAGTAAGTGTTAGCATATAAATAGAATAGGCCTGCTATGCAGGCTACTTTTTTTAGTCTAAGTAATATGGTCTAGATGTGAATATTTTTACAAATTTAAAATTAGTAGTTTTGATAGTTATTGTTTCTATTATTGCGGGTATTTATTATTGGCAAACATCGACAGTAACTACTAATTCGCAGTCAACCGAAGTTAATCAACCTAAACAAACAACAACTGGTAACACCTCGTCAAATAAAGAAATAATCGCTCAAGAACTTAAGAAAGCCGAAGAACTTAAAAAAGCCGAAGCACTTAAGAAAGCCGAGGAACTTAAGAAAGCCGAAGAACTTAAAAAAACCGAAGCACTTAAGAAAGCTGAGGAACTTAAGAAAGCCGAAGCACTTAAGAAAGCCGAGGAACTTAAGAAAGCCGAGGAACTTAAGAAAGC
>CAYPMT010000026.1:0-22059 GCA_964411875.1 uncultured Kangiellaceae bacterium | reverse complement strand
TCAAAAAAAGCTTTTATTTCACTTTTTCGTCGCATGGCATCAGCATAGCCGAGGTCAATGAGTTCTTTTGTATAGGTTGATTCAAATAATAAGTAGCTTAAAGCGGTTGTTCCTTCATCATTACTAATACCTGCACGCGCAAATAAAAACTGAATGAGTTTTGGTAGTTCATTAAAGTGTTTGCTGGCTAATTGAGTAAAGTCTTTGCTGGGTGATATAGTAAAAGTTTCAATAGGGCGAAGGTTACTTTGTAAATTTCGTACAGGTTCAGGAATTAACTTAATGGTTTGATTGACTCGTTCAATTCGTTCAATATCGCTTTGTAAACTATCAACAAAAACACTATCCAATACGTGACTAGCAATTTCTGCTGTTGATGGTGGGTGAACATTTGTTGGGCGTTGAGACGTTTTTTTGGACTCTTTGCTAGGATGAACACCAATCACCATGATTTTATCTGCGCCTAAATGAATCGCTGAGCTGATAGGCGACAGAAACCTCACAGAGCCATCACCAAAATATTCACGATTAATTTTTACTGCCGGAAAGATCATAGGAATAGCTGATGAAGCTAATAGATGGTCACGGTTAATTTCCGTTCTTGCGCCACAGCGTCGATAACGTCGCCAGGCTTGAATTTCTTCTTTAGCCTGAAAAAAAGAAATGGATTCACCTGAGTTATAACCAGAAGCGGTGACTGATAAAGCATCTAGCTGACCTGCATCAATGGCTTTTTGAATATTATGATACTTCATCACTCGGCCGAGTAATTCTTTAAGAGGTTCATTATTAAGTAGACTGACAGAGTATTTACGATGATAGCTGCTAGAAAAAAGCGCTCTCAACCAACGGCTACTATGTTTGGCAACACTAAGAAAGTCACTGTAAAAGACTTGGTCAACGGAAAAGTTTTCCCAAACTTTTTGCAAAGTTCTTATACCAACTTTAGGGTGTAAGGCATAAGCCGCCAGTACAGTAGCATTAATTGCTCCAGCAGAAACACCAGTGATGATTGGAAACGGGTTACCACACTCATTGCGCAAAATAATATCTGACACAGCTCGCAAGACACCAACCTGAAAGGCCGCTCTAGCACCACCGCCGGTTAGAACTAAACCAACTCTAGGACGATCGGGATTGTTGTAGCAAACATTATCCATAAAAAATTATTTTCTGATTAAATATTATTCTTACTCTTATTACTTTAAGTATTGACGCCCTATTTAGCTAAATCAAGTTTATTGAGAGCAAATCATTTTTGGTTAATTATTCTCGCCAAATTTTTCTTTTGGCGCGATAAACTCGCATAGGGTACCAACTTTTTCCAACGCTACCATTGTAGCGAGCTAGCGCTTTGGTCAAGTCGCCTTTTTCTCGTTTTAAGTAAATACTCAAAATAGCGCAGCCATACTTTAAATTGGTGTGAATATCAAAAAGGTTATCTTCAGGTTTGCCTATTTCTTCAATCCAAAAGGGCATAATTTGCATTAAACCACGCGCACCAGCACTTGAAATGGCAAAACGATCAAAATTACTTTCAACCGTAATCAGTGACAAAATCATTAATGGGTCAAACCCAAAACGAGTTGACTCTTGATGGACAAGACGCAGGATAATTAACTGTTCTTCTTGTGGAATATTTTTTAAACGTTTTTTTAGACGAGTTACTTGTTCTAATAACCAAACTTCAGCATCAAATTTATCTTCAAATGAATCGCCGGCATTAGCAATGGCTTGGGCTAATTGCTTTCTAAAATCTTCATCAGGCTTTTCCTGTGTGGCAGCAATCAGAGAGCCACTCAGAGTGAGAATGATAAAAACGAAGAAAAGCTTTTTCATCATAGCTTAAGTTTATCCATTGAGTTTTTGTTGTAAAAAGCTTAAAGCCTCGGGAATTGAAACTTCAATTTTTTCGTTATTGCGACGATGTTTATATTCAAAATGACCTGCATCAATGCTGCGTTCACTGATCACGATACGATGAGGCACGCCAATCAACTCAATATCAGCAAACATAACCCCTGGTCTTTCTTTGCGATCATCAAAAATAACATCAACACCAGCATCGCTTAGCTGTTGATAAAGCTTTTCAGCTTCTTCGGCCACGCGGTGAGAGCGTTGCATATTAAGTGGTACAATAGCGACTTGAAAGGGAGCCATACTTTCTGGCCATACAATGCCATAGTCATCATAATTTTGCTCAATGGTTGCGGCAACTATGCGAGAAACACCAATGCCATAGCACCCCATAATAAGTGTTAAGGCTTTGCCATTTTCACCTAAAACATTAGCTTTCATTGCCTCACTATATTTAGTGCCGAGTTGAAAGATATGACCAACTTCTATGCCACGCTTAATAGTCAGCTTACCTTTTCCATCAGGACTAAGATCGCCTTCGACAACATCACGACAGTCAAATACTTCATCAAACTTTGCATCTCTCTGCCAGTTAGCGCCGGATAAGTGAAAGCCATCTTCATTTGCGCCGCAAACAAAATCATTAATAATAGCCGCATCACGATCAACAATAACCGGAATCGATAAGTCAACAGGGCCAATTGAGCCAGGTTCACAATGAGCAATACTTTTAATAGTTTCAGCATCGGTCATTTCGAGTGGTGTTGCAATCAGTGAGTGTTTTTCAACTTTTAATTCATTTAATTGGTGATCGCCGCGTAGACAAATCGCAATGACAGGGTTTTCATCATTAGCCCCTTTTACTAATAAAGTCTTAATCGTTTTTTGTGCATTAATATTTAGTTGTTCACAAACTTCTTGAATGGTTTTACTGTTTGGTGTGGCAACCTTTTGCAATTCTTCTACTGGTGGTGATAGTTTTTCTTGAGTCTGCATCGCTTCTGCTTTTTCAACATTAGCGGCGTAGTCACTTTGATCGCTAAAGGCAATAGCATCTTCACCTGATTCAGCTAACACATGAAACTCATGTGAAGCACTGCCGCCAATTGATCCCGTATCAGCAATTACGGCTCTAAAATCTAAGCCAAGCCGAGTGAAAATATTACTATAGGCTTTATACATGACCTGATAAGTATCTTGAAGTGACTCTTCGGTTATATGAAATGAATAAGCATCTTTCATTAGAAATTCTCTGGCTCGCATAACACCAAAACGTGGTCGAATTTCATCTCTAAACTTAGTTTGGATTTGATAGTAGGTAGCAGGGCATTGTTTATATGAGCGAATTTCATCTCTGATTAAAGCGGTAATAACTTCTTCATGAGTAGGACCTAAACAAAAATCTCGTTCATGGCGATCTTTAAAACGTAGTAGTTCAGGACCAAACTCGCCCCAACGTCCAGACTCTTGCCATAGTTCAGCAGATTGAACCAGTGGCATAAGCAGTTCAACAGCACCAGAAGCATTCATTTCTTCGCGAACAATTTTTTCAACATTTCTGAGTACTTTTAAACCAGTTGGTAACCAAGTGTATAAGCCCGATGCTTGTCTGCGGATAAGGCCAGCACGTAGCATCAGTTTATGACTGATTAACTCGGCATCATTCGGATCTTCACGAAGGGTGGCTAAAAGGTACTGGGTGCTTCTCATTCAATTGTCTCAATCAGTCATATAATTATTGGCAGTATTTTAGCAGCGAAACTCTTGAGCGGATATCTAAACACTCTAATTTGATAAGAAAAACAGAAAAATTTGTTTTAAAATCTTTAAATTTTCTTAATAATCCCTATATTACAACTTTATTTTTAACTGAGACTGAATTAATGCCAATTTATGAGTACAAATGTGCAGCCTGTGGCCATCGTATGGAAAAGCTTCAGCGGTTAAGTGATGACCCGCTTAAAGATTGTCCAGCTTGCGGTCGCCCAGAGTTATCTAAATTAGTCTCTGCTGCGGCGTTTAAATTGAAAGGAACCGGTTGGTATGAAACGGATTTTAAAAATAAGGGCCAACCTGCAGATAAAAACCAGACTGATAAATCGAATAAAACTCAGTCGGATACTGCTGTTAGCTCATCAGCTAATACCGAAAAACCTGCATCGAAAACAGCAAAAACTCAAACGACCAGTAAAAAAGCATCTGATTAGTTGAGTTTTTTAGTCATCACCAATCCTTTTTGTGTATAGTAAGCTTTCATCATTGCCTTGATAAAGACTAATAAAACCGAGTGAATCGTATACTTTATTCAATCTTGCTTTATATTTTATCCCCGTTAATTTGGGGATATTTGTTATTCCGAGGATTAAAAGCAAAAGAATATCGAGAGGGTTATTTGCAACGTTTGGGTTATGTGCCCGTATCGATTCCATCGGGAGGCTTATTGCTACATTGTGCTTCAGTCGGTGAAACTCGTGCAGCCGAACCATTGATTAGAAAGCTATTGGATATTTATCCTGATTTACCCCTCATTATTTCAACCAGTACACCAACCGGAAAGAATATTGTTAAAACATTATTCAAAGAAAAAGTTTTCCACTGTTATTTGCCCATTGATTGGCCAGGTAGTTGTCGACGATTTTTAAAAGCAATTAAGCCCAAAGCAGTTATTTTAATGGAGACTGAAGTTTGGCCTAACTTTTTACATGTTTGTTCAAAAGAAGATTATCCAACTTTATTAGCGAATGCTCGTATGTCTGATAAGTCTTTGTCTGGTTATTTGAGATTTTCAACATTAACTAAAAGCACTTTTTCAAAATTAACTAAAGTAGCTGCACAGTATGAATCAGATAAAAGTAACTTTATTCGATTAGGTGTGGCTAATGAGAAAATAGTTTTAGTGGGCAATATTAAATTTGATCTTCAATTAGATGAACCTTTAAAACAGCAACAAAAAGCACTAAAAAATGCATGGGCTGCTGATAGACCTGTTTGGCTGGCTGCAAGTATTCACCCTAAAGAATTTGAAAGTATTTTAAAAGTACATAAGAAACTATTAGTAAAGTTTCCGGATTTATTATTAATTGGTGTGCCAAGACATCCAGAAAAATTTGCTGAATTTGAACAAGCTTGTGTGGAGCATCAACTCAATAGTATTAATCGCTCTGATGACAAATTGCCTAATGAAAAAACTCAAGTAGTGGTTGGTGATACTATGGGCGAGGTTCTGCTATTTTCTGGTATTGCCGATATGACTTTTGTTGGTGGCAGTTTAATTGAGCGTGGTGGACATAATCCACTTGAGCCTATTGTTTGTGGATCTCCGGTTGTAATGGGCAAGCATTATGAAAACTTTAAAGACGTTTGCCAAATACTTTTACATAAAGATATTTTAAAAGTTGTTGACTCAACTGAGGCTTTAGTTGGTACATTACAAAACTTACTCAGTTCGTCACAACAGCTCAATAAATTATCGGCTAAATCTTTGCAGGTCATTCAGGAAAATCAAGGTTGCGTTGAGCATTTAGTTAAAGAAATTCAATTATTGATTAAACAAAGTTAGTTCTATAGTTTTGCTTTATTTGCTAGGCGGAATAGCGTTTAAATGACATCGCTTAGTATTGGTTCAGCTATAGCTTCATAGTAGGCTTCTTTTAACCATTGCCAGCATTGTTGGTTATAATGAAAGCCCGAATGTAATTTAACTTCTTTTTCAAAAGAGCGTTTTAAGCGAACTAAATTGGCTTCCTGCCAGTCCTCATTGGGCTTAAGCTTTTCACATTTATCAAAATCAACTAACCAAACTTTATTGTTATCATCAATTAGAATATTGTGTGCATTAAGATCGCTATGATTGATTCCTGAATGGTGGAATAGTGCAATACATTTTCCAATAGTTTGCCAATTTATTTGATTAATTTCGTGATTTTTAAGTTTATTAGCTAAATCTTGAGCATTAGGGATTTTTTCAATAATTATATCTGCTTGGTAACAAAGGCTTCGCTTGGTTACTCTTGCGGCAATTGGTTTGGGTACAGGCAAGTTTTGTTGATACATGGTCTCAAGTAGGTTTAATTCTTGATAGCAACGAGTATTCTCTATACTAGAAAAAAAGTAACTATCGGATAAAAACTTGGCAACTAAGCCACCACGATAATAATGTCTGAGAACCCACTCATCATGTTGTGTATAACGAATAAACCAAGTGATATTACGCCCAACTGATGAGCCTATGACAGCGTTTTTATTTCGCCAAAAATCAATCTCAAACCAATCATCAGTAATCTCATGACTTAATTCGCTATTGATTGGTGGCAATAACAAAAAGGATTGATTAGTTTTTATTATTTTAATGGGCAACATAAATTCCAGTAAGCTCTAGAGACAAAATAGATTTTACATTAGAATGGCTCAAGTTAAAAATATGATTCCACTGTGGTTAATCGATTGGCAAAGAGTCAAATTCAAGATCCTCAATCTATTTGTATTTTAAGATTGTCAGCTATAGGTGATGTTTGTCATGCGGTAGCGAGTGTTCAAGCTATCCAGAGACGATGGCCAAAAGTAAAATTAACCTGGGTTATTGGTCGACTTGAGTTTCAACTTTTAAATGGTTTAGTTGGTGTTGAGTTTATCGTCTTTGATAAAAAGGCAGGTTTTAAAGGTTATTTTGAATTACGTAAAATACTAAAGAATCGTCGATTCGATATTTTACTACATATGCAAGTTGCTTTAAGAGCAAGTCTTGTTTCTTTATTGATCAAAGCAAAGCAAAAATGGGGTTTTGATCGAGCACGCGCTAAAGAAGGCCAATGGTTATTTACTAATTGTCAAATTGCCGCTCAAAAAGAGCCTCATGTAGCTGATGGATTTTTAAATTTTGCGAAAGCTATTGGTGTTGATGAAAAAGAGTTGCTGATCTGGCAAATGCCATTGGATATTCAAGCAATTGATTGGTATCAACAAAAATTTAAGAATAAAAAGCCTTATCTAGTCATTTCACCAGCAGCAAGTAAAGCCGAGCGCAATTGGTTACCAGATAGATATGCTGCAGTAGCTACTTATGCTTATCAAAAAGGTTTTGATGTTTGGCTTTGTGGTGGCCCGACAAATGTTGAAAAACAAATAGCAGAGGCTATTCAGTCATATTGCGATTTTGAACTGATTAATTTAGTTGGCCAGACCAATTTAAAACAATTATTAGTTGTGCTTAAAGAAGCTTCAGTGGTTTTAGCGCCAGATACTGGTCCTATTCATATGGCCGCTACTGTTGCAACGCCAGTGATTGGTTTATATATGCATAGTAATCCTAAGCGAACAGGCCCCTATGGTTATTTAGATTATGTAGTATCACATTATGAAAAATTATTAGTTGAACAAACGGGTCACCCAAGTCATGAACACCCTTGGGGGAAGCGTTTAAAAGGCGATTTAATGACCACTATACAGGTTGAACAAGTGATTGCTCAGTTTGAGAAAATTTTGATTAATTACAAAGTTAATAGAATTTAATATCATTTAGAGTCATTTTTTACCCAACATTGGTTGAAAAAAATTAAAGGGTTGTAGCAATTAAGACAGAGGCTGTAGCAAACAAATATGTTGCCTGTAAATTCGTGTAATCAGATAAATCAAAAAATATTAGTTTTACTGCTACAATTAGCTTAATTAGTCGTTTTAGGAAAAATTGAGTTTTAAAATAAATTGCTTTATATATCAAAAGGATACAAACAAAAATTGCCATTTCCTTGTAAAAGCTAAGGCTTTTCTTTATGATCTGCCAGCAAATTCTTGGTGCATGGCTGTTTGGTAACCAAAATAGCAGTTTAAATTAGCTTAATAAACAGCAGAATTTTTAGTTTTAAATGAGAGTTTTAATAATTAGATGATGAGTCAACGGGGAGACTATCCGAATGAGTAATGATAGTGTGGACAAAGACAAACGTCGCTTTCTGACACTGGCAACAAGTGCTATTGGTGCTGCTGGGGCGGTTGGTGTTGCTGTTCCTTTTGTAGGTTCATGGAAGCCAAGTGCTAAGGCCCAGGCGGCTGGTGCGCCAGTTGAAGTGCCGATTGATAAGTTAGAAGAAGGGCAAATGGCCCGAGTTGAGTGGCGAGGTAAACCCGTTTTTGTCGTAAAACGTAGTAGCTCAACGTTAGATGCCCTAAAAAGTAAAGACTCTGTATGTAAAGATCCTGACTCTAGCGGTGCGCCGGAACAGCAACCTGAATATTGTGATTCAAAAAATCGTTCAATTAAACCTGATCTGTTGGTTATTGTTGCTATCTGTACTCATTTAGGCTGTGTACCACAACATAAAAAGCAGACCGAAGTTGATTGGGGCGGTGGTTTCTTCTGTCCTTGCCATGGTTCTAAGTTTGATTTGGCTGGACGAGTGTTTAGTGGTTCGCCAGCATCAAAAAATTTAGAAGTTCCCCCTTATTCTTATTTATCGGATGACCGCATTATCATTGGCGTTGGTCCTGATGAGGAGGCTGCATAATGTCAAGTTTACTTCAGTGGATTGATGATCGTTTTCCTTTAACTAAAGTTTGGAATGAGCATTTGGCGGAATATTATGCGCCAAAGAATTTCAATTTTTGGTACTTTTTTGGTTCGCTTGCTTTATTGGTTTTAGTTAATCAAATTTTAACGGGTATTTGGTTAACTATGCATTATAGCCCCACGGGTGCTTATGAAGTGGTAGAAACCAATATTATGCGTGATGTTGATTGGGGTTGGCTACTCCGTTATATGCATTCAACCGGTGCCTCCGCTTTCTTTGTAGTGGTTTATTTGCATATGTTTCGTGGGATTATTTACGGCTCCTTTAGAAAGCCTCGCGAGCTGGTTTGGATTTTTGGTATGATTATTTTTGTGTTACTAATGGCCGAAGCTTTTATGGGCTATTTATTACCTTGGGGGAATATGTCCTACTGGGGCGCACAAGTTATTATTAATCTATTTAGTGCTGTACCATATTTTGGCGCTGATTTAGTTGAATGGATTCGTGGAGACTT
The DNA here is from genome assembly GCA_964411875.1 of uncultured Kangiellaceae bacterium. GTDB lineage: Bacteria > Pseudomonadota > Gammaproteobacteria > Enterobacterales > Kangiellaceae > Aliikangiella. Next base: position 13,185 of record CAYPMT010000026.1, on the reverse strand, counting down.
TATTATCTCCGGCGCAACCCTTAATCGATTCTTTGCATTGCATGTGGTTGCATTGCCAATGGCGCTTTTACTAATGGTATTCTTACATATCGTTGCACTTCATAAAGTAGGTTCAAATAATCCTGATGGTATCGAGATTAAAGATCATAAAGATGAAAATGGTATTCCGCTTGATGGCATTCCGTTCCATCCTTATTACACAGTAAAAGATATTGTGGGTGTAGCTGGTTTCTTGTTTATCTTTTGCTTGATTATTTTCTTTGCGCCAGAAATGAATGGTTTTTTCCTAGAGCCACCCAACTTTACTCCGGCAGATCCACTGAAAACGCCAGATCATATCGCACCTGTTTGGTACTTTACGCCTTTCTATTCAATTTTAAGAGCTATACCTAGTCAACAAGCCGGGGTACTTGCTATGGCTTTATCATTAATTATTTTATTCTTCTTACCTTGGTTAGATAGAAGTAAAGTTAAATCGATTCGCTATAAGCATTGGAGCTTTAAACTTTGGTTAGGTTTATTTGTGATTGCTTTTGTTGTATTAGGTTATTTAGGTATGAAAGGGCCAACACCAATGCGAACTTTGGTGGCACAAATTGCAACAGGTTACTATTTCTTGTTTTTTATTTTGATGCCTTGGTGGAGCCAATGGGGAGCAACTAAACCGGTACCAGATAGGGTGACTCACTAATGAAAAAATTAATTTTAGCTTTTACAGCCTTAATATCATTTTCGTTGTCTGCTGCCGATGCGGGGTTAACGTTACCGAATGATCCTTTACCGCGTTTAAATGGTGATGCATTAATTATTTCTCAGCAGCGTGGTATGCAGGTTTATATGAACAACTGTATGGGTTGTCATTCACTGGCTTTTCAGCGTTATAAACGAACAGCAGAAGATCTCAAAATTCCTGAAGAAATCATGCTGAAGAATTTGATTTTTTCTGAAGGGAAAATTGGAGACTTAATGGTCAACAATATGAGAAAAGAACACGCGGCTAAATGGTTTGGTGCTGCGCCGCCTGACTTATCAGTTGTTGCGAGAGCTCGAGGTACGCATTGGCTTTATAATTATTTCAGAGCTTTTTACAAAGATGACTCACGTACTTACGGTGTTAACAATTCAGTGTTTAAAGATGTGGGTATGCCACATGCGCTTGAGTATATGCAAGGTTTGCAAGTTAAAACCGAAAAAGTTAAGGTTTTAGAAAGTAAAATAGCAATGGCTCATGGTGATATAGCAGCAGCAACAAAAAAACAAGAAGAGGGTGAGTCGAGTTCTCAACTCAGTGAACAGATAAAAAAATCAAAGTCTTTGATTTATGATGCTGAAGCTGAATTGGTTGATTTATCAAAAGCCGGTGAGTATTTTCAGTTAATTAAAGAAGGACAGTTATCACCAGCTGAATTTGATCAAGCGATGGCTGACTTAACTAATTTTCTTGATTATATCGGTGAGCCAATCAAACAAGAAAGAAAACGCTTAGGTGTATGGGTTTTACTTTTCATTCTAACCTTTGGTCTTTTCGCTTATTTATTAAAGAAAGAATATTGGAAAGATATTCATTAGTTTTATAATTAATTTATTAATTCAAAAATTAAAGAGTAGTTAATTTAATTAACTGCTCTTATTTTTATTTTGCTCAAAGTATTGAGTATTTTTTATTGGGGAAATTATATGGTAACAGTAGCTAAGCGTTCAATTATGACTCTTTATACTGGTTCGGAAGATGTTTATAGTCACCAGGTACGAATTGTTTTAGCCGAAAAAGGGGTTAATTTTGAAGGCGTTGAGGTAGTTGGTCATCAGCCTCCGCCTGAAGACTTGATTGATTTAAACCCTTATAATACTGTTCCAACTTTAGTTGATCGTGAGCTGGTTTTGTTTAAGTCATCAATTATTATGGAATATCTTGATGAACGCTTTCCTCATCCACCTTTAATGCCTGTTTATCCTGTCGCCCGTGCTCGTGCGCGTTTAATGATGCATCGAGTTGAAAAAGATTGGTATAGTTTAATGAATACTGTTTTGGCTGGTAAAGCTAAAGAAGCTGACAAAGCTCGCAAAGAGTTGAGCGAAAGCTTACTGACTCTAGCGCCAGTTTTTAGTGAAACACCTTACTTTTTAAGTGAAGAGTTTTCATTAATTGATTGCTATTTAGCACCATTGATGTGGCGATTGCCAAGTATGGAAATTACATTATCAGGAAAAGGTTCAAAAGAGCTTAGTAAGTACATGGAGCTTTTATTTGAACGGGACTCTTTTCAGGCGAGTTTAACTGATTCTGAAAGAGAGCTTCGTAGTTAAGTTGCCTGTTTTCAGGCGACTTAATTGAACGAGGCATAATTGATTTATGCAACAATCGAGCAACTCATTTAGTTCGAATAAGCCTTATTTATTTAGAGCTATTTTTGACTGGCTGCTAGACAATGATGCTACGCCTTACTTGCATGTTGATGCGGGTAAGCCTTTAGTTGATGTTCCTCAAGAGCATATTAAAGATAATCAAATCGTGCTTAATATTAGCCCTACAGCAGTACAAAATTGGTATGTTGACCAAGAGGCTATTTCTTTTAATGCACGATTCTCTGGAATTCCTAGAGACATATACATTCCAATGTCAGCTGTGGTTGCTATTTATGCTAAAGAAAATGGGCTTGGCATGGTTTTTCCAGAGGAAGAGCAGGACCAAGATCATTCATCAGAGCCGAGTCAGCAAAATCAGCAAAATGACCCAGTGAGTGATGAAGACAAGTCAAATCAACCGGCTAAACCCCCAGTTCCTTCAAAGAATAAGAAAAAAAATCACCTTAAAGTCATTAAATAGACTAGGTTTAGGATGAAAAAGGTTTGTGAGTAGTGTTTTAAACACTTTTTACTCCTACCTGTCTGGTTATTAATGCTTTTGGTCGGATTTTGCCAAAAATGAGATTCTATTTCTGTAAAAATTAACTTAAAATTTAGTGAATTACATCACTTTTTTATAAAATACTCGAAAAGAGTGATGTAAACTTTTGATTTAGTTAACAAATAATTGACTTTTATTCATTCATTATTAGGGCTACAATGAATGAATATAAAATTTAAGTGTTATTTAAACTATTGACTGATTTTAATTAATTTATAGGGTTAAGAGGTAATGTTGCTATCAATTTCTCGTAAAGTATCGTTACAGATATTATCTGTATCAACAAGCTGTTTGTTTTTTTGTGCTTTTTCAACTCTTTCTGTTAAAGCTGAAACTATAGAGTTATCTGATTATATTGCAGACTCAGTAAGTGCTCACCCCCAAGTTCGTGAGCAAGTGCATATTTTTCGTCAAGTGATGCAAGATGAAGTCGTTGCAAGAAGTGGTTGGCGCCCCAGTGTAGACTTATTGGCAACCATCACTCGTATTGATGGCGAAAGGCCCAATGCTAATATTACTCGTAATGATGATTATACAAGCGATAACCTTGAGCTTTCTTTAACTCAAAATTTATTTAGTGGTTTTGATACCAAGTATGCCATTAGGCAAGCAGAAGCCCGGGCTAGGTCAGCGCTTTTTCAACTTTATGATTCTGCTGACAATATTGCTTTAGATGCTATTCAAGCTTACATCGATGTGCTTAAGCAAAGACGCTTATTGGTTTTAGCTGAAAAGAATTTAGCTTCTCATGAAACGACTCTATCAAAAATCCGTAAACGTAGTAACTCTGGAGCGGGCCGACGATCGCAACTTGAACAAACTGAAGGGCGAGTTGCTCGGGCTGGAGCAAGTTTAATTGCTCAACAAAATAATTTACAAGACTCACTCACTAAGTTACATGAAACTTTAGGTCGTTATGTTGAAGCTGAAGGTTTAGTTGAGCCGACAATGCCTAGTTTTCCAGAGTTATCTATAGAAGAGCTTATTGATCAAGCCTTGGCTCAACATCCAGCATTGAAAGTGGCTAGTTATAACATTGATGTGGCTCTCAATGATAAACGTCGTTCAGAAAGTCACCTTTACCCCAAAGTTGATTTAAGGCTTGCTAAGCAGGTGGGTAATGATCTTAATGGTATTGTTGGTGAAACGGATCAAACGAGCATTTCATTAAACTTGCAATATAACTTTTATGCTGGTGGAGCTAATAGAGCGGATGAACGTAAAAAAATTAGCGCAGTACATGAACAGCAAGAGTTTTCACATAGGGTTAGGCGACAAATTATTAATACACTGCGCTTAGCTTGGGTTGCTGATAAGTCTCTAACAGAGCAAATTAAGTTTTTAAGTAAGCATGTGGTTAAGGCACAAGAAACCACAAATTCTTATCAGGAAGAGTTTTTTATTGGGCAGCGTGATCTGATTGACTTATTAGATGCTAAGAATGAGTTGAATGCGGCACAAAATAGACACACAGAAGCCTATTTTGACGCTATGGCTGCTCGTTATCGTATTCATGAGGGTTTAGGCCGATTATTTTTTGCGATGGATTTAAATTTGACACTTGAAGATGACGATTTACGTATTTTCCGTGTTCAAGCAAATGGTAAAGATAAGTTGCCACTGGATCCTGACTGGGATAAAGATAAAGAGTCAGATGAAACCGATCACTGTGATAATAGTAAAGAGAATAGTCAGGTTGATGATTATGGCTGTGAAGTCACAATAACAGCTGCTGTGCCTGAAATTGAGCTGGACTCATCATTAATGATTGATAAGAGTCAAGCGGTTCAATTGAAAGCGGTTGATGATGAGTATGAGCTTAATCAAAATGGTGTTATGGAAATTACCGCGAAGATGTTATTAGCCAACGATACAAGTATGGACAAGAGTTCATTAGAAATACTCTCTTTTACCCAACCAGATTATGGAAAATTAGCGCTCAAAGTAAATAATAACCTTAATAAAGATTTGATTTATCGTGCTCCAGAAAACTTTATTGGCTTAGATTCCTTTGATTATACGTTGGTTGATTCAGGTAACCTTTCGTCAACTGGTACCGTTAAAATTAATATTCCAGCTGAGTCTGATATTGATTTATCTAAAGTACATTATGTGAACTTTCGTTTTTCCAAAGCCGAGTTAACTGGGTCATCTCAATCTAAATTTGAACGTATTGTGGTCAAGCTAAAAGCCAATCCTCAGGTATTTGTGAGTATTTATGCCTATACTGATAGTGTTGGTTCAGAAGCTTATAATTTGAAACTATCACAGAAAAGGTCACAGGCTATGAGAGAGTTATTTTTACAATCAGGTATTGCTGATACGAGAATTAAAGTTTACGGCATGGGTGAAAGTAACCCAATTGCGGATAATGACACTAAAGAAGGTCAGGCAATTAATCGCCGTGGTGAGTTCCACTTTGTGGTTGATCCCAAGTAGCAATAAACTTATTGGAGGTTGCTTTAAGTTGCCTTTTACTTGAAGCAAAAATAGTATCGATGAAATAGTTGTCCTGCACTCATGGATAAGCAGCGAAAATTTGATGGTCAATACTGGGGCTATTATTTTGTCTGTATACTTTTTTTAATACAAATAGGCGCTCAAGCTTTTGTTAATTCCGCTATGTTAGAGCGGTTAAGAGAAAATTATGATCAAGCCGCTTATGAGCGTGGCGTAGCCTTAAGTTTATTATTAAAAGAGTTGCTTCAAAAAGATGAACAAGAAAAGCTTCTTGAAGTTAATCGATTCTTTAATCAGTTCGCATATAGAGTAGATAAACAGCAATGGGGTAAGGATGACTATTGGGCGACACCTGAAGAGTTTATTGGTGTTCATGTTGGTGATTGCGAAGATTATGTTATTGCAAAATATTTTGCCCTAAGAGCTTTAGGTATTGAAGAAAAAAAGCTTTATTTAACTTATGTAAAAGCAACTGAGCTTAATATGGCACATATGGTCCTAAGCTATTTTGAAACACCACAAAGTATTCCTCTGGTATTAGATAATTATGAATTGCGTATCTTACCTGCAACCGAAAGAAAAGATTTATTACCTGTGTATAGTTTTAATGTTAAATCACTTTTTTTAACCAATGCTTCTGCAGGGCTTGGTAAGCAACTACCTACTGATAAAGTAAAAAATAGCAAATGGACTGAGCTACTTGAAAGCATTACGGTGGTAGAAAAATGACACTATTTAAGCAAATTGCGTTACTAATATTTTTTGCTTTTTTATTGTTATTCACTTTAGTGAATGTTGACACATTTCAAAAATCGGGTCTTTTTTTAAGAGGTCAATTACAAACCTCTGCTCAAGATACCGCGACAGTATTAGGCATATCAATTTCTCAGACTCAGAGTGGTAAAGATATCGCTGCATTAGAAACTTTATTTAATGCTGTATTTGATAGTGGTTATTATAGTGATATTCGATTGGTTTCAACGGACGGAAAAATTATTCATCAAAAGGGTAGAAAGTTAGAGGTGAGGGGCGTGCCCAATTGGTTTATTTCGGTGGTGCCTTTAGGGCAAGTGATTGGAAAAGCGAATGTAATGCAAGGTTGGATTCCTTTAGGGCAATTAGAGCTGACCTTACATCCGGGTTTTGCTTATGCTAATTTATATAATAACTTGGTGACCAATTCATTATGGTTTTTGACGCTATTTGTACTCAGCTTAATTCTTATTTGGTATATCCTACATATTTTACTTAAGCCGCTTTATAAAGTTACAGAGCAGGCGAATGCCATTTATAAAAACCAATTTATTCAACAAAAAAAATTACCTAAAACAAAGGAATTGCGGCTAGTTGTTGAAGTAATGAATCGTCTTATTGGTAAAGTTGAACAGGTTTTCTCCAGTCAAAAACAAGTTTTAAATCAGTACCATGATCTTTTATATACCGATGAGTTAACTCAAGTACCTAATAGACGTTATCTTTTATCCGAGTTAGAAAGTTTGCTATCAGAAGGTGCTGTTTATCAAGGTAATTTAATAATAATTAAAATTACCGATTTTGATTCAGCTAAAAAATCTCAAGGTTATGACGCGGTTGATCAAAGTGTTAAAGATTTAGCTAATATTATTGTTGAATGTATAAAAGGTTGTTCGGCTAGTCAATATGCGCGAATGAGTGAAGCAGAATTTACAATTCTTTTATCGAGTGAGTTTTCTGCTGAGAGCATTGTTAAGAAAATTTTTAATGCATTCAAACAAAAAGTTGACTCTGAACAATCGCAACTAACATTAGTTGCTGGTCTTATCAATATTCATAGTGGGCAAGCACTAAGTCAAATTTTAGCTGAATTAGATTTAGCTTTAAGTCAAGCGGAAGCTGCTGGAGACTACCAGTTACATCGCATTAAGAAACAAGACTTGGTACTTCCACAAGGTAAAATGCAATGGCATCATTGGTTTGAAAAATCATTAGAAGATGAGAGTTTTTATTTGGTTGCTCAACCAGTACTTGATCGCACAAAAGAAATTATTCAGCAAGAAATTTTCATTCGAGTTAAGGATAGTGCTGGAAAAGTAATACCTGCGGGTATTTTTATGCCGATGGCAACAACCCTCGGATTCAGCCTTGATATTGACAAACAAGTTTTTGAGCTACTTAAGGCATTAACTAAGGTGAACTCTTACTCTTATCCGTTAGCATTAAATTTATCAGTTGATTTTTTTAGCCATCAAGACGCATTAAATGAGTTCAGCAAACTACTCGATTATTATAAACATTCAAATCATCGAATTGATATTGAGGCAAGTCATTTGGCTTTGCGTCAATATCCTAAAGCTTTTGCTGAAATTGCTGATATGATTAAACAGGCCAAGTTGAACTTTGGCATAGACCATCTTGATTTAAGTTATAACCTAGATGACTTACAAGTGATAAAACCGAGTTATATAAAAGTTAATGCTGGACTACTTGATGATATGCATAGTAAAAATTTATCAGCTGCCTATCAAGCATTGCGTAGTTTAACCCATACATTTGATACTCAATTGATTGCAGTTGGTGTCGATCGACAATCCTTATATGAGCGTTTATTAGAATTAGACATTGATGCCGTACAGGGTAATTTGTTAGGTGAACCTAAGGAAATTATGTGAGCCAATTAGAAGAACATGAATATGATCCCTTGCTAGAATGCTTAGTCATTTTTGCTAAGTTATTTGGTCGACCTATTTCGATTGATGCATTAATTTCTGGTTTGCCTGTTGAACCTGGCTCTCGAGGGCCAGAACTTTTTTCGATTAATAGCTCTAAAGGAATGTTTTCTCGAGTTGCAAAAAGAGCAGGTTTTGCAACGCGCTTGATCCGTCGTGATTTAACTAACTTATCTGAGCTGCTATTGCCTTGCATTTTAATATTAAAAGATCGCAATGCTTGTATTTTGGAAAGTGTTGATCGTAAACAAAACAAAGCTCGAGTTATATTCCCAGAGGTCAGTGAAGGGGAAGAGTGGATACCGTTATCGGACTTATCTGAGGAGTATATAGGATTTGCTTTTCTATTAAAGAAAGAATTTAAAAAAACAAGTAAGCCGGTCAATCTTGTTTCTAAGAATGATGGCCACTGGTTTTGGGGCACACTAAAACGCTCTAAAGATATTTTTATGAGCGTTTTGTTAGGTTCTTTACTGATTAATTTATTTGTTATAGCAACACCTCTATTTACCATGAATGTTTATGACCGTGTGGTACCTAATGATGCATTAGAAACACTTTGGGTTTTAGCAGTTGGAGTATTAATTGTTTATCTTTTTGATACTTGTTTGCGTTTTATTCGAACCTACTTCTTGGAAATAGCGGGCAAAAAAAGTGATGTTATTATGTCATCCATGCTATTTGAACAAGTTCTTAATTTAAAAATGAGTCAGTGGCCTAAGAGTGTCGGTGCTTTCGCCAATAACTTGAAAGATTTTGAAAGTATTCGTAGTTTTTTTACAGCTTCAACCTTGGCCACTTTAGTTGATTTGCCTTTTGCAATTATTTTGCTCGCATTAATTGCATACATAGGCGGTACTATTGTATTTGTGCCGATCTTAATTATTATTTTATTGTTGACCTATAGCTTTATTATTACTAAACCTTTGCGTGAGAGCATTGAGTCAACTTTTGAAGCATCAGCTAATAAAAACGCTCATTTAATTGAAAGTCTTCATTCTATTCAAACCATAAAAGCTTTAGGTGTATCCAACCATTCTCAATGGGTATGGGAAGAGTCTTCAGGTGAAATTGCTGATAAGTCTATGCGAAGTCGAATGTTATCTAATTCAATTAATGTGATAACGCAGTTTTTAACTCAACTTAATACAGTTGCTATTATTATTTATGGCATTTATCAAATTAGTGATTTAGAAATGTCACTTGGTGGACTAATTGCTGTTGTGATGCTTTCTTCCAGAGCTGTTTCTCCGATGAGTCAAGTGGCTACTTTGATTGCTCAATATGAGCAAACAAAAACAGCTTATAAAACGCTTGATGATTTAATGAAAATGCCAATTGAACGGGAAGAGAATAAGCAATATGTACGTCGGCCAGCTTTTGAAGGTTTAATTGAGTTTAAAAGTTTAGGCTTTAATTATCCTGAGGCACAGAAGGCTTCTTTATCGGACATTAGCTTTACTATTAAACCCAAAGAAAAAGTGGGAATTCTTGGTAAAGTTGGTTCAGGAAAAAGTAGCCTTACTAAATTATTAGTTGGTTTATACGAGCCGTCAGAAGGAGCACTTTATATTGATGGTATTGATAGCAATCAAATTGATCCCGCTGACTTGCGTCATAACATTAGTTATCTCTCGCAAGACATTCAATTGATGCGAGGTACGATTCGCGATAACTTGGTTTATAGAAACCCACAAGTAACGGATGATCACCTTCTCAGAATTGCTAAGGTGTGTGGTGTTGATCAGTTTGTTAATAAATTACCACTTGGTTTTGATACACCTGTTGGTGAGCAGGGTATCTGTTTGTCTGGAGGTCAACGACAATCGATAGCATTGGGTCGTTCGCTATTACTTGATGAACCAATTGTTATATTGGATGAGCCAACCAGTCATATGGATAGTGCAACAGAAACATTAATCCGAGAAAGGTTACAGGACTATACTCAAGATAAGACTTTAATTTTAATTACACATAAAGGCTCTATGTTACATTTAGTTGATAGACTGATAGTTGTTGATGATGGTCGGATTGTAATGCATGGTCCAAAAGAAAATGTAATGAAGGCGTTGCAAGGTAAATAAAATGACTCAAGAAGAAAATAGTAAATCTTTGCATGCAGACAATGACTTAGCTTATATGCATAGTTTATCTGCGGCCGTTTTACAACGATCGCCTAAGCGGATGATGCTTCTTCTTTTAGTCGTAGCTGTTTTCTTTTTATCAGCGATTGTATGGATGAATTGGGCCAGTATTGATGTCGTTGTGCGTGGTTCAGGTAAGGTTATTCCTGCAAGGCAAGTACAACAAGTGCAAAGTTTGGAAGGTGGTGTCGTTGCAGAAATTTTAGTGAAGGAAGGTGATTTAGTTGGTGCAGGGCAGCCTTTGTTAAAATTAAGCGATGTAGCTTTTGCAAGTTCTTTCCAGGAAAATCGTTTAAAATACGATGAATTGCGGGCTAAAAGTATTCGTTTGCAAGCTGAGGCATACAATGAAGAATTCTTGGAAGATAAAGCTTTAAATCAAACCGCTAAAGGTTTGTTAGTTTCAGAAAAAAGTTTATTTGAAAGTAATCGACAACAACTGAGTGAAACTTTAAGTATTTATGAACAACAGTTAAAACAACAAGAGCAAGCTTTACAAGAAGTTCACTCTAAGATTCGTGAATTAAAAAAGAGGCTTAAATTTTTAACGAAAGAGATAAAAATAAAAAGACCTTTAATGGAGCAGCGTATTATTAGTGAAATTGAGTTTCTTCAACTACAGCAAAAAGAATCAGAATTATCTGGAGAGTTGGAAATTGCAAATATTTCAATTTCACGAATAGAATCATCAATTCAAGAAGCGCGAGGAAAACTTGGACAAAGCGGTTTAGATTTTCGTAATAAAGCTAAACTTGAATTAAATGAAGTATTAGCAGAAATTTCACGTATATCAGAAGCACAAACAGCTCTTAAAGATCGGGTTAGTCGAACAACGTTACGCTCCCCAGTAAAAGGTGTCGTTAAACGTTTGCATACTAACTCAATTGGTGGAGTTGTTTCGCCTGGTGCGCAAATTGTAGAAATAGTGCCACTGGGTGAGTCTTTGTTAGTTGAAGTTCGTATTAAGCCAGCTGATATTGCCTCGATTGATCTTGGCCAAATAACGCGACTAAAATTTTCAGCCTACGATTTTGCCATTCATGGCAGTTTAAGTGGTGAAGTTGTTTTTATTAGTGCAGATACAATTACTGACGATGAAGGAGATAGCTTTTATATGGTTAGGGTAACGCCTGACCACGCCTATATTGGTCATGAAAACAAACCGATGCCGATAAAAGTTGGTATGACAACTGAAGCAGATATTATCACCGACAAAAAAACTATACTTGAATATATCCTTAAGCCTATTCATCGAGGCTTAGAGAAATCGTTGACAGAAGGTTGAGCAATGATTGTTGTCGTTTATTCTCAGTCAGACTCATTTAGGCGACATATAATTCAAGCCTTGACTGGCTCGCAGGAAGAAACAACCTCTAAAGAAAAGACGATTATTCGATGTCGTTACAAATTGCAACAGCCTAATATTAAAACTGATCTTTATGTGATTCATACCAGTGAATATTCACAGGAACAATTAACTGACTTTGTTAATCAGAATCAATTATTTTTAAAGCAGATTGTGATTGCTGATGACAAGCCTAATGTTAGGCAAATGCTTCATTATACTAGCTTAGGTATTAAAGCTTATTGTAATGCTTATATGGCGTCTGCTCATTATGTTCAGTTATGTCAATTGCTCAGAAATAATCAAAGTTGGTACCCGCCTCATCTTTTAGGCGAAGCGCTTAACTTGGCTCATCAAGGTATTAAGGAGGAACCTTCTGCAGGTAATACTTTAGTCGAACAGCAGTTGGATTCGTTAACGCCAAGGGAGAGGGAGATAGCCTATAGTGTGGCTGAGGGTAAAAGTAACAAGCTTGTTGCTCGAGAATATGGAATTTCAGAAAGAACCGTTAAAGCTCATTTAACACATATATTTGAAAAACTGCCTGTTGTTGATCGAGTTGGGCTTATTATTTATCTAAAAAAATAATAAGCTTTAAAAACAACAGGTTAGAGCAAAAAGCACTCGTTTTTTCCCAAAAAAGCCAACTAGTACCTTAGTACGATACCTCGCTTGCTTGCATTGTTCTATTATTAATGTAATGAATTAGAGGAGTGGGTCTTATGTCAGCTAAAGCAATTGGTTATGTCGTAGAGTTAGTAGGTAGTGCAGAAGTTCGTACGGCAGAAGGTATTATTAAGGTTATTAATATAGGCGATGTCGTCAGAGAGGGCGATGTTGTTATTTCGGGTATTAATAGCGAAGTAGAAATTGCTTTTTATAATGATCATAAGTTAAAAGTTGGCTCTCAAGCAGAAGTATTTCTTGATGAAACGGTTTCTTTTGAAAGCGGTTCTTATAATAATCAGCAAGTTGATCAAGCAATTAACTTGCAAGACTTACAAAACTCCGAGCAAAACCCTGACCAAGATGACCAAGTCTTTGCCTTACAAGACGCCATAGAGAAAGGAATTGATTTAGCTGATTTAGAAGCGACCGCTGGCGGTGTTACACCGAACAATAGCCAAAGAGATGGTTTACATACCTCTTCTGATTATGAGAGAGAAGGTACTGAAGGTATAGTTGACACTGAAGCATTACCTATAGCGACTTTTGGTAATGCTGCAGAAACAAACTTCTTAGGTGAAGGTGACTTGGATGATCTTGATCAAGGTGACACACCACAAGTACCTCCTGTCAATAGTGCACCTGTTGCAGCCGATGATAATCTAGCGACGGATGAAGATGCGTCGGCGACGGTGATTGATGTGCTGGCTAACGATACCGATTTAGATGGCGACAGTTTAAGTGTGACCGCAGTGACGCAACCAGCCAACGGTACCGTGACCTTAGTCGGGGGTGTAGTGAGTTACACGCCCAATGCGGATTACAGTGGCGGGGATAGTTTTACCTATACCATCAGTGATGGTAACGGCGGTACGGATACGGCAACAGTAAGTTTAACCGTGAACCCACAAAATGATGCACCGGTTGCAGTAGATGATGTGCAGTCGGTGAATGAAG
>CAYPMT010000025.1:0-22089 GCA_964411875.1 uncultured Kangiellaceae bacterium | reverse complement strand
CGAGCACAGCAGCGTGGTATTGAGGGTTATGCAATTGTTGAGTTTACAATTACTAAAGCGGGTACTGTTAAGGACCCGGTTGTGGTTGAGTCAGAGCCAGCAGGAATTTTTGATAAAGTTTCACTTGATACAGCAAAAAAGTTTAAATTTAAACCAAGAGTGGTTGATGGTAAGCCAGAGGAAGTTCATGGTGTACCTTATCAATTTACCTTTACGATGAAAAAGTAAGAAGGTGATTACAATGAAAAAATATCAAACTTTATTAATTGGAAAGCTTTTTGTTAGCTTGCTAATTTTTACTCCCTGTCTAATTGTTGGTCAATTAGTAGAAGATATTTCAGGTTTTTCTGTTTATGCAGCAGAAGAGACAAAAAATAAAGATAAACGCAAAAAGAAAAAAGCGCCCACTTTAAGAAAAAGAGTTTACGACCAATTGCAATTAGTACAGAAAGCCGTTGATGACAAAGATGATAATAAAGCATTAACAATTTTGGCTAAACTAGAGAAATATCAAGACAAGTTTAGTCCTTACGAACGGGCGATGATCTATAATAGTTTTGCTTATATTCATTACAGTAAAAATGATATTTCTAAGTCGATTAGCTATTTTAATAAAGTTCTAGCAGAAAAAAATATTCGAGAGCAGTTAGAGCTAAATACAATATTTACACTTGCTCAGTTAAATATGCAGCAAGAAAAGTATCAAGAAACTTTAAAACTATTAGAGCGTTGGTCAAAGGTAAAACAAGAAAAACTCAATGACAAAGGCTTGATTCTTCAAGCTAATGCTTATTACGCGTTAAAAAACTACGCAAAATCTTTAGTGTCGATAGATTTGGCAATCGGTTATGTTAAAGGCTTAGATAAACAGCCGAAAGAAAGCTGGCTGGTTTTAAAAAGAGCGCTTCATTTTAACTTGAAACAACCAAAAAAAGTTTTGCAGGTTTGTAAAGAGTTAGTTAGAAAACATTCAAAGCCTAAGTATTGGATTGAGTTAGCTAATATGTACGGTGAATTAGAGCAAGAAGATAAGCAATTAGCGGTTATGGAAGCCGCTCATCAGCAGGGTTATGTAACGAAAAAGTCACAAGTTAAAACCTTAGCACAACTTTATTATTTTTCTGGCGCGCCTTATAAATCAGCTAAGTTAATGGCCGATTTTCTGGATAAAGGTATTTTAGATAAAGATGTTAAAACCTTAAAGTTCTTAGCTCAGGCTTGGGTTAGTGCCAAAGAAAATGAAAAAGCTATTCCCGTATTAAAAGAAGCGGCATCAATTAGTAATGACGGTAACATGCATGCAGAGCTTGCTCAGGTTTTAGTGAATTTAGAGCGTTGGCAAGAAGCTATTGATGTTGCAAATAATGCAAAGAAAAAGGGTCAATTGAAGCAGCCAGGTAATTTGGATGTGGCTGTTGGTATGGCTTATTTTAATCAAAAGAAATTTGATCAGGCAATTAATTATTTTCAAAAAGCTCAGCAACATGACAAAGTCAAAAAAGTTGCTAGTCAGTGGTTAACTTTTGTGAAAAATGAAAAGTTAAAGCAAGAAAGACTTAAATCCATTACTGTTGCTATGGCAAGCTGATTTAAATATAAAAAGCTATTAATTTTTGAGCCAGGAGAGATTTAAGAGGAATAATAATAATGGGTATAAATACAGCTAAACAAATACTATTAGTTGATGATGATCAACCCGTTCGAGAAATGCTCCGCACAGCCTTGGAACGTGCAAGCTTTAAGGTTTCAGAAGCCGACTCTACTGCTAAAGCTCAGGAATTTCTTGTCCGTAAAAAACCGGACTTGATGTTAGTTGATTGGATGATGCCACAGGAAGATGGAATTAGTATGATAAAGCGATTACGTAATGATGAAATTTTATCAGACATTCCTATTATTATACTGACAGCAAAAATTGAGCAAGTCGATAAGGTTAAAGGATTGGAAAGTGGTGCTGACGATTATTTAACTAAGCCAGTTGCAATTAATGAGTTAGTTGCGCGTATTAATGCTTTATTGCGGCGTACCTCAGTAGCAAATGATGAGAAACTAGAAACCAATGGTTTAGAATTAGATTTAGCCGCACATATGTTACATATTGATGGCGAGAATGTGCATATTGGTCGAACAGAATTTAGTTTGCTTAAGTTTTTTATTGAACACCCCAATCGCGTTTATTCGCGAGCACAATTATTAGATTTTGTATGGGGACAGTCGGCTTACATTGAAGAGCGTACGGTTGATGTACATATACTCAGGTTAAGAAAAATCTTAAATTCCTCTGGGCACGACAAACTAATTAAAACCATCAGGGGAATGGGGTATATTTTTACGGATGGTGCCCGCCACTAGCTTAATTGTTCAAGCCATTAACTATTTATTAGGGCGAGTTTCACTCATTTGGCAAAAAGCATTCAGAACATTTTGTCTTGAAATAATTCCAACAAGTACATCCTTCTCAACTACAGGGTACACCCGAACACCATCTTTTAGAAAGTGTTCCGCAACGTCGGTAATATTTTCTGAGGGGTGAATCGTTTTGAGTTCTGTTGTCATACGATCCTCAACGAGATCGCCATAGTCTTGGTTATAAACAGCGCTAAGTACGGTATGTAAACAGTCTTTTTCCGATAAAAACCCAATTAACCGGTTATGATCATCAAGTACTGGTGCACCTGATAAACGGTATTCCTGTAGAGTTTGAGCGGCCTCAACAATATCTGTATTAGGTTTTAGTGTTGTTATAGCTGAGGTCATATAGTCTTTAACAGTAACCGAGTTTAGCATCGCTATTTCCTTAATTATTGTCAGTATTAGTCGAGTATAGACGGTTTAAGTCAATTTATCTTCTACTTGTTTAGCCAGTTGTTGAGTAAGGGTTTTAACTTGCTTAGCATCCTCACCCTCTATCATGACTCGAATTAAAGGTTCAGTGCCTGAGGCTCTCAGTAAAACTCGGCCTGTACCAGCGAGTTGGTTTTCAACTTCTTTAACAGACGTTACAATATCGGCGTTTTCCATGGGGTCACATCTTTCAGCGATTTTTACATTAATCATCGTTTGTGGCATTTTTTGCATGCCCTGTTTTAACTCAGCAAGCGATTTACCTTCTTCAGTCATAACTGCCAATACTTGTAGAGCTGAAATAATGCCATCGCCGGTGGTATTTTTGTCTAAACAAATAATATGGCCAGATGATTCTCCACCAAGCCGCCAGCCATTTTTTTGCAAGAGCTCCATCACATAGCGGTCACCAACTTTAGCTCTGGCAAATGGAATATCTTGCTTTTCAAAGGCTTTTTCTAATCCAAAGTTAGACATTAAAGTGCCAACAGCACCGCCATTTAACTGGTTTTTATTTTTAGCATGAGTAGCAATAATATAGAGGAGCTCATCACCATCAACGACTTCGCCATTATGATCAACCATCATAATACGATCAGCATCGCCATCGAGAGCAATACCTAAGTGAGCTTCATTGGAAACAACAATTTTAGCTAGAGCGCTAAGACTTGTCGCACCACAGTCTCTATTAATGTTGAGTCCATCCGGTTGATTGAAAATAGGTTCGACGTCAGCACCAAGCTCTCTAAAAACTTTGGGGGCTATTGAATAGGCCGCACCATTAGAGCAGTCAATGATAATTTTTAAGCCATCTAAGGTAAGATTCGATGGTGCGCTTGCTTTGCAAAACTCAATGTAACGACCAGAAGCCGTTTGTACGAGCCTTGCTTTACCAAGCTTATCGGGTGAAACGCAGGTCATAGGTTCATCTAATTGTTTTTCAATTGCTAGCTCCACCTCATCGGGTAATTTACAACCCTCTGGCGAAAAGAACTTAATACCATTATCGAGATATGAATTATGAGAAGCAGAAATTACAATGCCTGCTGCTGCTCGGAAAGTACGAGTTAAATAGGCGATGCCGGGTGTTGGCATAGGGCCTAGTAATTGCACATCAACACCTGCAGCAATTAAGCCAGATTCGAGGGCTGATTCAAACATGTAGCCAGATATTCGGGTATCTTTGCCAATCACAATACGTGAATTTGGTTTGTTACCAAGAACTTTCCCAACAGCCCAGCCGAGCTTAATAACAAATTCCGGAGTGATCGGAAAAACGCCTACCTGGCCGCGTATACCATCGGTTCCAAAATATTTTCTTTTTGACAAGATAAACTCCTACTTGTTTGAATTCATTCTAGAGTCAATAGCCTCTAATTATTGAGTTAAAGATAAAAAAACCTTTTTAATATCAAGTGTTTCTTTAACATCATGCACACGAATGATTTGTGCGCCTTGCTGCATAGCAATAAGTGCTGTGCCTAAACTAGCAGCTAATCTATCATCAATATCACGATTGGTCATTTGGCCTAACATTGACTTACGAGATAGCCCGACCAATATGGGCCTACCTAATGTTTTAAATTCGTTTAATTCTTTTAATAATTGTAAATTATGCGACAAAGTTTTACCAAAGCCAAATCCTGGGTCAATAATTAGCTGGTCTTCTTGAATACCGGCAGCCAAGCAAGTAGATATTCGCTCTTGTAAATAACCTTTAACATCTTCCACGACATTGCTATAGTTTGGGTCAACCTGCATATTGTTTGGTTGGCCTTGCATATGCATTAAGCAGGCTGTTAATTGATAATTAGCAATAATTTCTATGGCGCCTGGTGCAGAAAGTGCTCTGACATCATTAATCATGTCTACGCCTGTTTCTGCAGCAGCCTGTATGACTTCCGTTTTACTCGTATCGACAGAAATCTTATAACCTAATTGTTTAAGCTTGGTTGCTAATGGAATAACTCGCTCAATTTCTTCTTCGGCGGAAACAGCTTTAGCACCAGGGCGAGTTGATTCACCACCAATATCAATAATATCCGCGCCTTCGTTTACTAGCTGCTCGGCATGCCTTAAGGCATTATCGTATTGGTAGTATTTTGAGCCATCGGAGAAAGAATCAGGGGTAACATTAAGAATGCCCATAATAATTGGGCTGGTTAAATCGTCAAATAGTTTTGTAGATGGTAGTTTCACAAAGTAAGTAGTATTAACTCTATAATTATTGGTTATTAATTAATGATAACTGGGATATTACTAGAATGCCATTTTAAATTGATTTGGCTATAAGCTGATTCTCAGTGCAACACTTGTTATACTTTGCCATACCGAATCAAACTCGAATCACTCTTTATGAACGATCAATCATCTCAGCAAGAAACCACTGATTTTGGTTATCAGTCTGTGCCTAAAACAGAAAAAGAGGCCAAAGTTGCTGACGTTTTTCATTCAGTTGCGAATAAGTACGATATTATGAATGATTTGATGTCGGCTGGTGTTCACCGTTTGTGGAAGCGATTTGCAATTGAAATGAGTGGCGCTAGAAAAGGACAGAATATTCTTGATTTAGCCGGAGGCACTGGTGATTTAACAGCATTATTAGCCCCTAAAGTTGGTTCACAGGGGCGCGTTGTTTTAGCGGATATTAATGAGTCTATGTTAAACGTTGGACGCGATCGACTCATTGATGCTGGTTTGAGTGGTAATGTTGATTATGCTCAAGTTAATGCCGAAGAATTACCATTTTCTGAAAACACCTTTGATTGTGTCACTATGGCTTTTGGCTTAAGAAATGTAACGGATAAAGAGAAAGCACTCAAATCAATTTATAAAGTCCTTAAACCAGGGGGGCGTCTATTAGTGCTAGAGTTTTCAAAACCGGTACTACCTTGGTTAAGTAAAATTTATGATCAGTACTCGTTTAATTTGCTGCCTAAAATTGGTCAGTGGGTAACCGGTGATAAAGCAAGCTATCAATATTTAGCTGAGTCGATTCGAATGCATCCTGATCAGGAAACACTCAAAAAAATGTTTGCTGAGGCAGGTTTTATGGATAATGAATATCATAACTTAACTGCTGGTATTGTTGCGTTACATCGAGGCTTTAAGTATTAGTTATGTTTTTTAACGAGCTTAATCAATTGATGATTAACCCATTAACACTTATTCCATCAGTGAAAACTTGGTTGAATAAAAGTTGGCTTAATAAAAAATCAGCAGCGTTATTTGAGCAAAGCATTAATCGCATATTAACATTGGATGTTGAAGCTTATCCTAAATTACAGGTATTTAGTGGAAAAGTTATTCATATTAATATTGTAGATTTAGAACTTGATTATTATTTATTATTTCCTCAAGGCAACTTAATCATACAAAGCGAAACCAATCAGAAAGCTTGTGCTTCGATTAGTGGCAGATTAAGTGATTTTATGGCAGCTGCCATACAAGAAAATTCGGGCGATGCTGTTTTTACGGGCGATATTCATTTTTCAGGTGAAGTTAAAACGGCAAAATTATTTCAAGATTTTATTGCCTCGCTCAACATTGATTGGGCCGAACCTCTAAGTCAGTTATTCGGTGACCCTATCGCTCATAATTTAACGAAAAGCTTTAAATATTTTACCCATACTATGAAACATTGGGCAGAACAAACTCAGCAAGATATTCCTGAATATTTACAGCATGAAATAAGTGTTACACCTGTTGAATGTGAAGTTGATGATTTTTTACAAAATGTCGATCAACTACGAGCTCAAACCGATCGTTTACAAGCTCGTGTTGATAGATTAAAGCCACTCGATAGGCTAAAACGCTGATGCATAATATTTTAACTCTAAGACGAGCATTTGTGATTAATCGAGTATTAATTCGCCATGGTTTAGAAGAGTTTCTAGCACCGACACCTATTTCTCGAATCACTGGATTATTACGATTGTTTGCATTAAGCCGTAATTGTAACCAAGATTTAAATCGTGGCCAGCGTTTGAATCAGGCTCTAACAGAGTTAGGCCCTGTTTTTGTTAAATTAGGACAGATGTTATCAACTCGAAAAGATTTATTGCCGCCAGATATTTCTCATGAGTTAGCTAAATTACAAGATAAAGTTTTAGCGTTTGACTCGCAAGTGGCTAAAGAGATCGTAGAAGAATCTTTAAGCCAGAAAATTGAACAGGTTTTTAGTGAGTTTTCTGAAAAACCATTAGCTTCAGCTTCTGTTGCTCAAGTCCATTCAGCGCGTTTACTATCAGGTCAAGAAGTTGTTGTTAAAGTTATTCGTCCTGGGATAAAAAAGAAAATCATTGCTGATCTCAAATTACTTAAACTATTGGCTCATTGGTTTGAATCTTACTCATCAACTGGACGACGTTTACATGCGACGACTATTATTCAAGATTATGAAGCATCTATTTTTAATGAGCTTGATTTAAGA
This sequence comes from uncultured Kangiellaceae bacterium, assembly GCA_964411875.1. GTDB lineage: Bacteria > Pseudomonadota > Gammaproteobacteria > Enterobacterales > Kangiellaceae > Aliikangiella. Next base: position 14,813 of record CAYPMT010000025.1, on the reverse strand, counting down.
GTCGAAGCGGCTAATACAAGCCAATTAAGATACAATTTTGAAAATAGCAAAATATTTTACGTGCCTGAAATTTGCTGGGACTTTTGTCGAGAAAAAGTTTTGGTTGAAGAAAAGATTAATGGCATTCCTATTGGTGATTTTGAAGCGCTTAAAAATGCTCAGGTCGATTTGGGTTTACTAGCTAAGCGTGGTGTTGAAATATTTTTTACTCAAGTGTTTGAACATAGTTATTTTCATGCTGATATGCACCCTGGTAATATTTTTGTTGATGCAACTGAGCCAGACAACCCAAAATATATTGGTATTGACTGTGGCATTATGGGAACATTAAATGAAAAAGATAAACATTATTTAGCCAAAAACTTTGTGGCTTTTTTTGAACGAGACTATCGGAAAGTTGCTGAACTGCATGTGGATTCTGGCTGGGTTTCGAATAAAGTTTCTGTTGAAGAGTTTGAGTCAGCTATACGAACGGCTTGTGAACCTATATTTGGTAAGCCGTTGGATGAAATTTCTTTTGGTAACTTTTTAATTCAGCTTTTTCAAACGGCTAGCCGTTTTGAAATGGAAGTCCAGCCGCAATTAGTTTTATTGCAAAAAACACTTTTATATATTGAGGGTCTAGGTAGGCAGCTTTATCCAAAATTAGACCTATGGGAAACGGCGCAACCTTTTTTAAATAATTGGCTTAAACAAACTTATGGCCCTAAGGCTGTGCTTAAGAAAATAAGCCATAAAATGCCAGAATGGTTACAAATGTTGCCGGAAATGCCAGATAAAATTAACCATTTATTAAATCAATCAATGGATAAACAGCAGCATAAGAATGAGTTAGTTGAGTCGATTGAACAATTGAAGCTAGAGCAAAAAAAGTTTGTGAATAAGTTGGTTTGGGCCTGTTTAGCAATTAGTTTGGTCATAGTATCTTTACTTGACCAACCTGGTTGGTTGTCACTAGCATGGGTTAAAACGAGTTTGTTAGGCTTGTCATTAGTCAGTTTTGTGATATCTTTCAGACGATAATAGCGCTTTTGATTTATAATTAATAGTTACGGCTGTATTAATAAATCTAGTAAAAACAGAGGTAAAAAGTGGACGACTGTCTATTTTGTAAAATAGAGCGAAATGAAATTCCTTCTCAACGTGTTTATGAGGATGAGGATGTTATTGTTATAAAAGATATTGCACCTAAGGCTAAAGTGCATTTATTAGTCATTCCACGTAAACATATTGCAAGTCTTAACGAGTTGAATGAAAGCGATCAAGCGTTAATGGGGAAAATTGTTTTGTTATTACCTAAGTTAGCAAAAGAGCAGGGATTAGATGAAGGTTTTAGAACAATCGTTAATACTGGGAAAGGTGGTGGTCAGGAAGTATTTCATATTCACTTCCATTTGTTAGGTGGTGAAGCATTACCTTTTGTTTAAACAAAATTTAAATCAAGTGAAAAAATAGAGAGAAGAGAAAATGGGTATTAGTATTTGGCAATTATTGATTATTTTGGCTATTGTGATTTTATTGTTTGGTACCAAACGACTAAAGAATATTGGTGGAGATTTAGGTAATGCATTAAAAGGATTTAAAAAAGCGGTTAAAGATGAAGAGAAGCCGCAAGATCCTATCCAAGAAGTTACGTCGGATAATGTTATCGAAGGCGAAGTGATTAAAGATCACGATAAGCAAAAAGTTGATTAGTTAAATAACGCTTTCTAAGTTAGCGGAAACTTTATTAATGTTTGATATTAGCTTTTGGGAATTGTTTATCAGTGGTGTGATTGCTTTGATTATTTTAGGGCCTGAAAGATTGCCTAAAGCAGCCAAGACCATTGGTGTTTGGGTTGGCAAAGCCAAAAGAAGTTTTAATGCAATTAAGCAAGATATTGACCACGAATTACAAATGGAAGAGTTAAAAAAGCAACTACAAGAGCAGAAACAACAAATTGAACAGGACTCTTCGATTGATTCAATTAAAGATGATTTTTCTGAAGCTAAACAGACTATTGAAAACTTTTCTAATGACCATGCTCATAAATCACCTTCTATGAATGACACTTCTTTGAAGGATAATGCCTCTAAAGATAAACCAACCCCGTCTTCATTAACAGAAAACAAACAGCAAGATAAAACATCTCATCATGACTGATCAAATACCACAAGATGATTCTTTGAATATGTCATGGCTTGCTCATTTGCTTGAGCTTAGGAATCGATTACTCAGAATTGTTATTGTTATTATAGTTATTTTTTTGGGTTTGTTTTATTGGGCAAATGATATTTACCTTTTGTTATCGCAACCACTTAGAGAACGACTTGTAGATGGTTCAACTATGATAGCGACAGATATTATATCGCCTTTTTTAACGCCTTTTAAAATGACGGCTTTCTTATCTTTTTTTATTGCTATGCCTTACATACTTCACCAAGTTTGGGGGTTTACTTCTCCAGGTTTATATCGACATGAAAAGCGTTTTGCTGTTCCTCTATTAGTTTCAAGCATTGCTTTATTTTATTTGGGTATAGCGTTTGCTTATTTTGTAGTATTTCCTTTGGCTTGGGATTTTTTGATTTCAGCAGGTCCAGAAAATATTGCAGTAACGCCCGATATTAGTAGTTATTTAAATATAGTTCTAAAAATGTTTTTTGCTTTTGGTTTGGCATTTGAAATTCCTGTTGCAACCTTATTAATAATTTGGTCGGGCTTAACGACAGTGGAAAGTTTAAGAGAAAAAAGGCCATACGTTATTGTAGGGGTTTTTGTGATAGGTATGTTATTAACACCTCCTGATGTTATTTCTCAAGTTTTATTAGCAATTCCCATGTGGATATTATTTGAATTAGGTATCTTTTTTGCTGCAATTAGTGGAAATAAAAAAGATAGTCATAAGAAGCCCACTGAGTCTCAGAAAGATGCAAGTTCATTAGAATAGTATTGAATGATGAGTTGGGATGTTCTAATTAATAATTTTTTTGGTTCTTGGTTGCTGCCGCCAGGGATTAATTTATTACTTGTTATTATCAGTTTCTTACTTTTCAAAAAATATCAAAGAGTTGCAAAAATAGTTTTAGCCTTCTCTATGATTAGTTTATGGCTATTTAGCCTACCTTGGTTTTCTAACCAGCTTATTATGACATTGGAAACTGAGCCAGCGATTAACTTATATCAAATTAAGGAATATTCGCTTGAACCAGCCGATGCTTTTCAAATTAGCTCCGAGGTCGGTGGGGCTAAAGCCGGTATAAAACGAGCCATTGTGGTTCTGGCCGGTTCTCGTATTTCATTAGCACCTGAGTATGGCGAAATTGATATTGTTGGTGCGAGTAGTTTACAACGGATTAGTTATGCCAGTTGGCTGGGGAAAAAAACGCGTCTACCAATATTGCTTTCTGGTGGTAGTGTTTTTAATGAAGCAACACCTTTAGCTGTGTTAATGAACCAATCTATTTTGGCTCACTTTTCTGTTGCACCACGATGGATTGAATCTGAAAGTAAAAATACCGCTGAAAATGCGATTTATTCGAGTAAGATTTTGAAAAAGGAGAAAATTGATGAGATTTTGTTGGTGACTCATGCATTGCATATGCGAAGGGCTAAAAGTGCTTTTGAAAATCAAGGTATGAAAGTGATTAGTGCGCCAACAGGCTTTTTATCTAATAGGGGGGCTTCTGGATATACCAGTTTTTTACCGCGCGCAGAGGCAATGCAGGTATCAAGTATGGCTCTACATGAGATAATTGGACAGTTCTGGTATCAACTGCGCTACTCTTTTAGCTGATTTTTTGGAAACAACTTATCATTTGAAAATTTAATATTTGTTGTTTATTCCTGTCTTGGTTACAATTTTATTTATGGTGAAAAATAGTTTCGGTTTATGTCCTTATTAAACAAAAAACGTTTTATTGAGTTGGCAATTGCTCGCAATGCGCTTAAATTTGGTGAGTTTACTCTAAAGTCTGGTCGTTTAAGCCCTTATTTTTTTAATGCAGGCTTATTAAATCAAGCGGATGATTTAGCCCTTTTAGGGGATTGTTATGCTGAAGCATTGGTTTCAGAAAGTGTTGATTTTGAAGTGCTTTTTGGGCCAGCTTACAAAGGGATCCCTCTAGCAACGGCAACTGCAGTTGCTTTATCGAAAAACTATACTAAGAATATTGGTGTTAGTTATAACCGTAAAGAAGCTAAGCAACATGGTGAGGGTGGTCATTTGGTTGGAGCGCCTTTATCAGGTCGAGTAGTCATTGTTGATGATGTGATTACGGCTGGTACTGCTATTAGAGAAGCCATTGATATAATACAAGAATCTGGTGCTGTAGTTGCCGGTGTTTTGATTGCATTGGATCGTCAAGAGAAAGGAAAAAGTGAGCTTTCTGCGATACAAGAAATCCAAAGAGACTATAATTTCCCCGTTTATGCTATTATTACCTTATCTGATTTGGATGATTACTTAAAAAAATCGGATGAATTTTCTCGATATAGTGATTCAATTTCTCAATATCGGAAGAATTATGGTGTTTAGTTAACTATTTAAATTGATTAGAGCGGATGATGTTTACTAAAGTTAATACAATTTTATTTTTACTATTTATTTTTTTCAGCCAACCCTTAATGGCAAAAGATATTTATCGTTATGTTGATCCGGAAGGTAACGTGATCATTAAAGATAAAGTTTCTAATGAAATGATTAAACTTGGTTATCAAGTTTTAAATAAGTCAGGCCGGGTGATTAAAACGGTACCGCCAGGAAAAACTTTAGCCGAAGAGCAGCAGGCTCGATTAGAAATACTAGAAAACAAAAAGAAAGAGTTTGAAAAAAAGCAACAGTTACGTCGTGATGCGGATTTACTTCGTCAGTTTAGTAGTATCAGCGATATTATTCGTAATAGAGATGCTGAACTTTTAGGGCTTGAACAGCGAATTAAAGTGCAAGGAATTAAATCTAACCTATTACAAATACAGTTAGAGGATCAACAAAAGCGTGCAGCAACTCATGAGCGTTTAGGGCAAAATTTGCCAAGTTTATTACGAAAAGATATTGATTTAACAAAGGCTCAAATACAGCACAACGAAAATAGTTGTGAATTATTAGAGGGTGAAAAAGAAATCGTTGCGGAACGTTATGAAACAGATATTTTGCGCTACAAAAAGTTAGAGTCATTACGGATGAACTTAAAATCTAAGCAAAAGCAAAATAATGCTTCTAAGCCAGTGACCTATGATTGTCCCAGCAAACAAACTTGTGATTTAGCTTGGCAACTTGCTCAAGTTTACGCAAAAGATAATGCTTCAGGTGAAATTGAAATTATTACTAACACGCTTATTTTAACTAGCAAGCCGGAGAAAGATACTGATGTGGCCTTGTCTTTTTCAAAAATCCCTTTGGACAGTCAAAGTTATCAAATTATTTTAGAAGTGTCTTGTAATAATTCTAAGCAAGGTGCGGAATTATGTAAAACTGAATCTGTACAGCAAATTAGATCAAGTTATCTTCGTTTAGTTAAACAACGCGTTAATTAAAACTAATGATTAACTAATAGGCCATGGGTTAACAAGCGCCACTGAGCTTCCCAGTTTTCTGTTGGTGATATCACAAAATCGGAACGCACATATCGTTGGATTCGCCCCTCTATAATAGAAGCAATTAGGCTTGCAATAATACCTGACTCAAGACTAGAAGTATTTTCCTCAATAAGTTCATTGCGAATAATTTGCTTGAGCTGTAATTCAAGTTTATCAAAAATTTGAGAGACTCTTTGTTTGAGTCGCTTGGTCTCACCAAGTAAAACTTCGCCTGTTAATAAACGACTAATGCCAGCATTTTTTTGACTAAAGTTTAAGATGAAAGAAGCAATTAAAAAGCTTTTTTCAAGTGCGTTTTGAGGTGTTGCAATAATGTTATTAACTCGGCTAAAAATGCTTTCTTCACAAAAGTCGAGGAGAGATTCATACATGCGTGCTTTACTTGGAAAATGACGATAAAGAGCCGCTTCTGATACGCCGACTGTCTTAGCTAAACGAGCTGTTGTAATTCGGTCGCCAAGATCATTTTCAAGCATATGAGCAAGGCTTTGTAAAATATCTTGTTTTCGATTTGTTTTTTTCTCAGCCATTTTTTTAGTCTCTAAAAATCTAAATCTAAACTATTATCAACCATTAACATTTGTTGTCTAAAAATTTTCTTAATTCGATCAATTGTTTCCATATCATTACCTTCAAATCTCATCACCAGGTTAGGTGTTGTATTGGATGCTCTAACAAGTCCCCAACCATCTTGGTACTCAACTCGGACGCCATCAATATCAATAATTTTGCCTTCACCAAAAACACCTTGAGTTGAAAGTTGATTAATAAAATCAAATTTACGTTCGTCTGAAATTTTGATATTAATTTCTGGCGTGGTAACGCTTTCTGGGAGAGCCTTAAATATATCTGCAGAATTTCGAGTATCTGCCGATAGTACTTCTAACAATCTTGCTGCTGTGTATAAGGCATCATCGAATCCATACCAGCGTTCTTTAAAGAACACATGACCACTACACTCGCCTGCAAGTAATGCACCGGTTTCACGCATCTTTGCTTTAATCAGTGAGTGACCGGTTTTCCACATAATTGGAACACCACCATGCTCTGAAATTACTTTTGCTAAATGTTTAGTACACTTAACATCATAAATAACTTCGGCACCGGGATTTCTTGATAATACATCGATGGCGTAAAGCATCAGTTGTCTGTCTGGCCAAATAATATTACCTTCTGAGTCGATAACGCCTAATCGATCGCCATCGCCATCAAATGCTAGCGCGATATCTGTTTTTTCTGTTTTAACTAGCTCGATGAGTTCTTGCAAGTTTTCAGGTTTGCTTGGATCAGGGTGATGATTAGGGAAGTTGCCATCGACTTTGCAGTATAAGCCAATGACTTCACAGCCGAGGGCTTGAAAAAGTTGAGGAGCAATTTTTCCAGCAATACCATTGCCGCAGTCAATGGCCACTTTTAACGGATTGGCCAGAGCGATATCATTAGTAACTTGAGAAATATAATCAGAGGTGACTGAAACTGATTTTTGGCTACCTTGGCCTTCAACCATGTTACTTGTTTCAATACGTTGACGTAAACCTTGAATATCTTCGCCTGATAGCGTACGCCCGGCAATAACAATTTTTAAGCCATTATAATCTTTAGGGTTATGGCTACCGGTTAGCATAACACCACTGTTTGCATCCAGATAATTTGTTGCGAAATAAAGCAATGGTGTTGGAACTTCCCCAATGTCGATAACATCTCGACCACTTTCTGTTAACCCTTCAACTAACGCTTGAAGTAATTCTGGGCCAGAAAGGCGACCATCTCGAGCAACAGCAATACGTTGTTCGCCTTGGTCGAAAGCTTCGCTACCAATGGCACGACCAATCTCTCTAACGATATCAGTTGTTAATGTATCGCCAACTACACCTCGAATATCATATTCTCTAAATATTGAGTCAGGAATGATAATCCCACTACTCGTTTGCTGAACGCTTCTCACTTCTAAGCCTCCCGAATTATTATTTGAACCAAAAGCATCAATTAAAGTTGCTTTTGATGTGCTTGAGCTATTTGTAGATGATTTTTTGCTTTCATTATTGTTGATGATGATAGGGTTATTTGATGTCTCTCTTGCAATGGTTTTTGACATGTCATGAAAAACTTTTAGACCGGCATCTGATTCTGATATAGGCGTACGGTTTCTATCAGAGTCTAACAACCATTTGACAAAATTTGAGGCATCGGTACGAATCATGTTTTGTAATTGACGAATACCAATGAAACCACCAATACCGACGAATGTCATGATAATTAATAGACCACCAAAAAATAGCATTAGTTCAAGCTCAGAATTAAATTTAGCTGTGTCACGAGGCCAAAAAGCTATACGCCATTGAGTGTTGTTTAAATTAGCGATTAAAGGCTCGCCTTGTCTTAACTTTTTATTGCCAATACTTTTAATAGTTCTGTCTTTGTTGGCAAAATTTTGCCAGAATTCATAGTAACCAGGGACTAAACGTTGGTCGGGTAAAACATCATTAAAAATATTAAAATCAACACCAACTAATGCAATTTTTTCGGTGCCTGGAATAGTAAAAGTAACGGCAATATATTGGTGTTCAGTATTAGGATCAATAGCTTCATGCATAACGTTTTTGTTTGTAGCTAACTGACGAATCAATTGTAAGGTAACGTGAGTGATTGCCGGGCTAGATTCTGGTTGAATATCACTAATATTTTTATCTATAACTCTAACGCCAATAACATTACTCAATCGCTTTGTTAAATCACTTTCAATTTTTTGTAGTTCAATTGGTATTGCGTTCTGTACCTTTTGTTTGACGTTGGGTTCAGTTAAAACAGATTGAGCAACTAACTTGATACTATCTAAACGACTTAATACCAACTCCATATAAGAAGTCATAGTGACATTAACAAAAGTTTGATTGCGATTTTTTGCCGGCTGCATAACAACAAGATAATACTGAATGATTGCAACAAAAATAATCATGAGAATACACAAAACCAAATAAGGTAATGAGTGTGACATGATGCTTTTTTCTTTTGTCGTTTTCTGATTTTCTTGCTTGGTTTTATTAGTTTTCAATTCTAATGCTCCGATTTTCCTAGCAGATAACTTTTTATTGCAAATAAGTTCCTAATTCTATAACAATTTGTTGGGCGAGTTGATCTTTTGATGTAATCGTCATTAACTTTTCATTTCCATGTTTGTCTAGTAATAGTAATTGATTTTGGTCACTATTAAAGCCTATTTTTTCATCGCTTATATCGTTAGCGCAAATTAAGTCGAGCTTTTTTGCATGTAGTTTCTTTAATGCATGCTCTTTTAGAAGCTCACTTTCAGCAGCAAAACCAACGACAAGTTGAGTTGAGTCTTGCTCAGCAACCCAGGCTAAAATATCTGGGTTGCGCTTTAATTCTAGTTGCATTGTGTCATTATTTTTTTTATTTTTTTTAATTTTTTGTGATGCGATTTCGATAGGGCGGTAGTCGGCAACAGCAGCACAACCAATAAAAATAGTCGTTTCAGCTATAGATTGTTTTACCACATCAAGCATCTCATTTGCAGATTTCACCGGAACTGTTTCAATGCCTTTGGGTGCTGGTAAATTAACTGGGCCAGAAACTAACGTTACTTTTGCACCGGCTTGGTAAGCGGCTTTTGCTATAGCATATCCCATTTTTCCAGAGCTGTGATTAGAAATATAACGGACTGGATCGATCGCTTCCTGAGTAGGTCCCGCTGTTATTAACAAATGCTGTCCTTTTAAATGGGGTTGAGTATTAGCCAAAGATAATACTTTCTCAGCGATATCAAGTGGCTCTAACATACGGCCTGCACCAATATCTCCACAGGCTTGTTCACCACTGGCTGGTCCCCAGAGTATACAGCCTCTATCTTTAAGTGCTTGAATATTGCTTTGTGTTGCTGGGCTTGCCCACATTTGCTGGTTCATTGCTGGTGCTATCAATAAAGGCGCTTGTGTTGCCAGAGCAACTGTTGTTAGTAAATTATCACCTTCGCCGCGAGTTAACTTGGCAATAGTATTAGCTGTTGCCGGAGCAACTAATAGGTAATCTGCCCAACGAGCAAGTTCAATATGGCCCATAGCCGCTTCCATTTGTAAATCAAAGAGGTCTTGGTGTACCGGGTTACCTGAAACTGCTTGCAGTGTCATGGGTGTGATAAACTCTTTGGCCGATGGCGTCATAACGACACGAACTTCAAAGCCTCTTTCCTTCAAGCGGCGAACTAAATCGGCGCACTTATAAGCAGCAATACCGCCGCTAATTCCTAAAAGGATATTCTTATTGGTTTTTGTTTGGTTGTTGGTAGAAGACATAATAGATTGACTTTAATTTATATTTTAAAATAGGTAAAGAGCTATAGGCGAACTAAACGCTCACTAACCTTATAATAACAGACCTTTTGGGTGATTTCTCACACTTTTTGAGGTTTATTTCCGCTAGGCGTAGATTGTCATGATTGAATAATATTCAGTTGTCTATTTTTAATACTCTGGCGTCATTAGTAAGGTTCGACTACTCTACTCACCTAGTTGCTTGAATTTTTAAGAGTTAAGAGGGCTTTCACTTGTTGCTTAGCAGGTATCATGAAAGTCATAGGGAATATGGAAATTAATCAATCAATAAAGTAAGGACATTTTATGGAATCTATTCGTTCACTACCTATCGAGGATAGGCCGAGAGAGAAACTATTAGGAAAAGGTGCTCACTCGTTGACAGATGCTGAATTATTAGCCATCTTTTTGCGAACAGGTATTAAGGGCAAAAGCGCCATTCAGCTTGCTCGAGATATTATCAAGCATTTTGGGAGCTTAAAAAAACTATTTGCAGCTGACTTAAAATCATTTTCTCAAATTAAAGGCTTGGGTGTTGCTAAGTATGCTCAGTTACAGGCTTGTATAGAAATGAGTGAGCGTCATTTGTTTGAAGAAGTCCGTCAAGGTGATGTCATGCATAATGCTTCTCAAGTAAGAGATTATATTCATAGCCGTTTAATGAGCCGTCCTAATGAGGTATTTGCTGTTTTATTTGTTGATAATCAACATAAAGTGATTGCTTTTGAAGAGCTTTTCTTTGGTAGTATTAATTCAACCTCAGTCCACCCTAGAGTTATTATCCAGCGAGCTTTAAGTCTTAACGCGGCAGCAGTAATTTTGGCACATAATCATCCTTCAGGCTTATTGCAGGCTAGTGCTGCAGATATTGAAATAACGGAAAGTTTAAAGCAAGCTTTGAGTCTTATTGATGTGCGTTTGCTGGACCATTTTATTGTTGCATCACACAGGGTTATATCGCTTGCAGAGCAAGGGTATGTTTAATAACTCATGCAGTAATTAATTGATAAAACTAATCGTTAATTAAGGAAACCCGTTGATTAAGGCTTCTCAGCCTATGACAGTTCCAGTATTATCCGGCCTATGTAAGGTTAATTGAGTTTGTTTTGTTTATATCTTCTACAATTAATTAACATACAAGCATTAAAAGCGGTATTAATTCACTATTGAACAAGTTAAATTCCTAGGAAGGCATATCTTATGGCACACTAGGAAGTTGGTAGTTTTTATTATAAAGTCGATCAAGTAAGAATATTCGATTACTATTATTTATAGCAATTTACATTTATATAAGGGTATCAAATGAGTAGGTGTTTGAGTGATTAATTGGGGTCAATCAATTCGTTCAAAACTTATTTTAGTTATTCTTTCTGTATCGACAACTGCATTGGTCGTGGGTATGCTTGGGATTGGTATTAACTATTATCGAGTGAGCAAAGAAACCTTGATTTATGACGCTGAAAATCAAGCAAAATTCATTTCAAATCAAATAGTTGGGTCGGTTGTTGCGCGAGATAATCAAGCCCTTGGAAGAGTTTTAAATGGCTTGTCGTTGAATAGTGAATTCGCTGCAGCAATTTTTGATAGTACAGGTAAGTTATTAAAAAAACGAGAAGCTGCTGATGAATTGGAATTCTACGTCAGCGAGGCAGATTTTAAGCGTAAACAACAGACTTTTTGGCACGATAGAAATCTATTTATATGGATGCCAATTTATCAAAAGGGTGGTCTGTTTACAGGTTGTTTTTATCTAAAAATCTCAACGAGCCCTTTTTATCGTCAAATTAATGCGTTGACTTTGATGAGTGTCGTCATTGTTATTGTCTTAGCATTTCTTGTGTACTTAATTTCATTACGTTTACAAAAAAGCATTTCTGGTCCGGTTGTGCAACTGGAAAAAATTAGCCGGAAAATCAGTGTTAGTGGTGATTACACCATACGCGTACCTTACTATGGCGAAGATGAGATAGGTTCATTAGCAAGCTCCTTCAATCAAATGTTAGAAACGATCGAGCTTAATCAAAAAGAACGCGATACGGCTAATGAGGCGCTTCAGTTAAATAAGAAGCGTTTGGAGCGAGCAGTTAAGGATTTGCAGTATTTAGCTAACTACGATTCGCTGACTCAATTGCCTAATCGAGCTTTGTGTATTGATAGAATTAAATACGCACTCAAAAAAGCTTCGCGTACTAATACGATGGTTTCAGTGTTGTTTCTTGATTTAGATCATTTTAAAGATGTTAATGACTCATTGGGACATTCAGTTGGTGATCAGCTACTTAAAGCAACAAGTAAGCGCTTACTTGAATGTGTTCGGGATGATGATACTTTAGCTAGGCTTGGTGGTGATGAGTTTGTTATTATTTTAGGTGAGCTTGAACATGTAGAAGATGTAATCAATATTGTTGAAAAGCTTGTCACAGGTTTTGAAGTGCCATTTAAGCTATCGAACTATGAAGTCAACACCACTGTCAGTGTGGGTGTATGCATGTATCCGCAAGACGGTAAAGATGTTAACTCACTGATGAAAGCCGCTGACTCAGCCATGTATAAAGCTAAAGAAGTTGGTCGAAACACTTATGAGTTTTATGAAGCTGAACTCAATCAGCTGGCCAATCGACGCCATCAACTGGCAAATGAGTTACGTTACGCAATAAAAAATAACGAGTTAACACTTGTTTTCCAGCCGCAGCTCAATATATCAAAAGATCAAATTATAGGCTCTGAAGTTTTATTACGTTGGTATCATCCTATTTTAGGAAATATCTCTCCGGCTGAGTTTGTTCCAATTGCCGAGAGCACTGGGTTGATTCGTGAAATAGGTAACTGGGTACTGGATAACGCTTGTCGTAAGATAGCTGAGTGCCGAGAACATGGTATTGAGATTCGTTTGGCGGTTAATTTGTCAGCAGCTCAGTTTAAACAAGTTGATTTGCCTGAACAGATTGCTGAAATTATGCAGCAGTATCGGATACCACCACGATTACTAGAAGTTGAAATCACTGAAAGTATGTTGATGAGAGATGTTAATCAAGCGATTGAAATTTTGGAGCGACTTAAGGAAATGCAAATTAGAATAGCCGTCGATGATTTTGGTACAGGTTATTCATCATTATCTTATCTGCGCCGTTTTCCATTGGATGCCCTTAAAATTGATCGATCTTTTATTGATGAGCTAGTGGTTGACTCAGATGATACGGCTATTACCCTGGCGATTATCTCAATGGCTAAAAGCCTACGTTTAGCTGTCATAGCGGAAGGGGTAGAAACGGCTCAGCAATATGAATTTTTGACTAAACACTCATGTGATGATATTCAGGGTTACCACGTATCCCGCCCTCTTGCCTATGATGATTTTGTTGGCTATCTAGAACGAAGAGCAGCAAAATTGCAGAGCAATATGTAGCCAGATATCGCTTGTATATCGATCATTTGTCAGGTAAGATTTGCGGCCTTTTTAAATAGCTAAACACTTGTACTATGGCTGTTTCACGTAAACCACTAATAGCTGGTAATTGGAAAATGAACACGTCTCGAGAGCAGGCGAGTTTTTTAGCAACTGAAATAGCTCAAGCGGCTCAAGCTGGTCGTGAAGCTGAGCTATTAGTCTGCGTGCCGAACATTCATTTTGCAGATGTTGCTGCTTTAATTACCAAAAGTGAGTCGCCATTAATGTTGGGTGCTCAGGATGCGCATTGGGAAGACTCAGGTGCATTTACTGGTGAGATCAGTGCAAGTGCGCTGTCAGACTACCAGGTGACTTATTTGTTAGTTGGTCACTCTGAGCGTAGACAGTTTTTTGGTGATACCAATGAAAGAGTCGCTCAAAAATTTGCGGCGGCTTTAAAAAATAACATAACGCCCATATTATGTATTGGTGAATCCTTGCAGCAACGAGAGCAAGGCGTTACGTTAGATACTTTAAAGTCTCAGTGTTTGTCAGTTATTGAGCAAGTAGGTATAACAGCTTTCAAGAAGGCCTGTATTGCTTATGAACCTATTTGGGCAATAGGTACAGGTAAAACGGCAACGCCTGAACAAGCTCAAGAAACTCATGCTCAGCTCCGAGAGTTTTTATCAAGTATTGATGGTGAAGTTGCGCAAGGTTTAAGAATTCTTTATGGCGGCAGTATGAATGCGGCTAACGCTGAGTCACTTTTAGCTCAGCCAGATATAGATGGTGGCTTAATTGGTGGGGCATCCCTAAAAGCCGAAGATTTTATCAAAATATATGATTTAGCAGGTTAAAAAATGCAAGAAACTATACTCATTATTTATTTAGTTGTTTCAATTATTTTAATTGGAGTTATTTTATTACAGCAGGGTAAAGGTGCCGAAATGGGCGCATCTTTTGGTGCTGGTGGCGCTAATACAGTTTTTGGTGCTGCGGGTTCAGGCAATGCCTTGACCAAAGCAACCACAATTTTGGCTATTTTGTTTTTTGGTATAGCTTTAACCATTAGCTACTTTAATTCAGAGCCAAAAGTCGCCACTAAAGATTCAGTTATCGATGGAGCTACTAGTATAGAGCAGAAAGTTGAGCCAACTAGTATTGAAGATGAACTACCAACAGCAAATGATGGTATTGAGTCAGAAGTTGCACCATCGTCACTTGAAGAAAAAAGCGTTGAAAAAAAGAGTATCGAGTCTGAAACAGCACCTAATCTTGACTTAAAAACTGAGGCTCAATCAAAAGTTGATAAGTTAGAGCAAAAAGCAGAAAGCCAACTTGAAACGGCTAAGCAAGCCGTCTCGACAGAAAAAGCCGAGTTGCAAGGAGCGATAAAGGAAAAAGCCGATGCACTCGAAAAAGAAGCTGAACAGAAACTGTAAATAACACTTTAAATTATGCCTAGGTGGTGGAATTGGTAGACACGCTATCTTGAGGGGGTAGTGGCCGTAGGCCGTGC
>CAYPMT010000024.1:8385-23096 GCA_964411875.1 uncultured Kangiellaceae bacterium | reverse complement strand
GATGAAGACCTCTTTCTTCAATTAAGGCAATACTAGGTACTAAAATAGCATTATCCTTCTTATGGGTAATTATTTTTACACCAGTAAAATCGCCTGGGCGAACACTATTAGGATAGTCATTCAATTTCACCGTAACTTTAATTGTACCCGTTTTAGGATCAACAATTGGGCTCACTAAATCAATCTCGCCAACTAGTATTTTAGCAATGCTTTCAATTTCCAACTCAACCGCTTGGCCTGTAGCAATTTGTCCAATTCGATTAGCCGGTATATGTACCTTAACTAATAATGGTTTAATCGACATCATTCTAAAAACGAGTGCGCCTGAAGCAACGAAGTCACCAGAATCAACTTCACGCCAAACGATTCTTCCATTAAATGGCGCACTAATTTTTGTATAGGACAATGCCAGTTCCGCTAGCTCAAAATCAGTTTGAGCCTGTAAAAAAGTATTATTAGCCGTTTCCCACTCATTCGCTGAAACAGCTCCAGCTTGACGCATTTTATTCAGCCGCTCATACTCCCTTTGTGCACTAGCAAGAGTTTGCTTAGCTTGCTTAAGTCGTAACTGTTGATCCTTATCTTCCAACAACATCAGCACATCACCTTTTTTAACATCATCGCCTTCTTCACGGCTAATTTTTCTAATAACGCCAGAAGCTCTTGCATTAATTTGCGCATCGCTACTTGGCTCAAAGGTTGAGGTTGTTTCATAAAAACCTGCAGCGACCCCAATTTCTGGTGTTGCTAATTCTACCGGATGAGCTTTAATCGCTGGTTTTTGTGATAATGTAAGATCGGCTGGTTTATCAGAGCAAGCTGTCATAATAACGGCTGAAAAAACAACTAAATATAAATAGGTTAACTTTGGCATAAACGAACTATCTTTAACGAATTAATCAATTATCTGGTTGGATGTTAATTATAGACTCCTAACTAAACGAATTCATTAGACAATTAACGAATAGTTACAATATTATGCATATAGATTGCTGATCAATATTAATCACTTTAGGTAAAACATGCCCAATAAAAGTACACCAGTTATTTTTGATAGTTGCTTACCCGAATTTCAAAAGCGTCGACAACAAGTTCATGCTACTTGTCGTCAATTTTATCATTCACCCACAAGTGAGCATTTAAAACAGTTAAAATCACTATTTAAACAATGTGGTAAGCGCGTCTTTATCGAACCAGGGTTCCATTGTGACTATGCTAATAAAATTAGTTTAGGTGATAGGGTTTACTTTAATATCAACTGTACGCTACTCGACGGCGGTAGCATTGAAGTTGGTAATGATTGTTTAATTGGTCCTAATGTACAAATAATTACCATTAATCACTCACTTTCTGCGCAAGAACGACTTAAAAAAGAAAACTATGCTCAAAATGTAATTATTGGAAAAAATGTTTGGATAGGTGCAAGCACAATTATTTTACCTGGTGTAACGATTGAAGATAATGCAGTGATCGGTGCCGGAAGCATCGTTAGTAAAAAGGTTGAAGCTAATTGCCTTTATTTAGGAAACCCTGCAAGAAAGGTTCGTGAGCTAAATTAGATTTTTTTCTTGTCTGTGATTATTAACCTTCATCTAAAAGGCCTGTATTTCGACCATCTAAACTTTTAGTGTTCTTGTCTTTCCAATAATCTTGAATGCCATCTTGACCTTTTTTATCAGACCACTTTGTTAAAGTCTCTCTCTCACCAATAAGTTCATAGTAAGGAACAGCATAACCACAGGATGTTTGTACCAATTCGATATCCAAAATAAAAATTTGGCGTGCACCTGTGTAACAAGGAAACATATCTGTATATTTTTTCCATTGCTCGTTTCGCGAATGAATAGTCGTCGCCTGACCATACAAACGAAGTATTAATGGTTGCTTTTTAAAAGAACAAAACATCACCGTCATACGACCATTTTCTAATACATGAGCTGCTGTTTCATTACCACTACCCGTTAAATTCAGCCAAGCTACTTGATTAGAATTAATCACACGAAAGCTATCCATACCTTTGGGAGAAACATTAACAAAACCTTCTTTGCCTGCTGTACCCACAAAAAACAAATGCTGCTCTTGGATAAAGCTAATATGCTTTGCTTCTAATTGGTTAAATTTTTCCGACATAGTTTCAATCCCTCTTGTATGACAATTTTTATTTTGTTGATTATATTAATCGATTGAAGTTTCAACTGAAACTTGCTTTTGATTTTTTCATACTATATACAAACTATCCCCAAAAGCTTTTAAACTTATTTGCCAATAATTGGTCAGATTACTCATGATATTGCGATAAAAAAGTGGCTTTTATCGGGTTTAACGGCAATTTTTTGAAAAATAGCACTAATTCATGTTAAGTTCAGTCATATTCTTGTTAAATAGATACTTTATTAAATAGAAGTCATTAGATAAATTGATCCAATAGGAGAAAAGCGATGAAAAAATCTATCTCATTGATATTGATAAGTTTTTTATGGCTAGCAACAACCAGCTATAACGCTTTAGCCTCAACTGAATCAAAGCAGTTTGATTCAGGGCAGCCAGCATTTAGCCAAGGCGAAGTTGAGCAAATACTCGCTCCTATTGCGCTTTATCCCGATAGCGTACTCACACATGTTTTAATTGCATCAACTTATCCATTAGAAGTTATTCAAGCTCACCGATGGGTTAATCAAAACTCAAATTTATCAGCTAATGCTCTTCAAAAAGGCCTTGATCAAAAAGATTGGGATCCAAGCGTTAAAGCACTTGTTCCCTTCCCTCGCATTTTAGAAAGATTAAACGATGATTTAGCCTGGACAGAAAAACTGGGTAGTGCCTTTTTACAAGATGAAGAATTAGTTCTAGCAAGCATTCAGTCGCTAAGACAAAAAGCGGATCAAGCCGGTAATCTAAATGATATCGACAACATGAGCATCACTCGTGAAGACAAACATATTATTATTCAACCGACTCATCGCGAATATGTTTATATCCCCTATTATGATACTCGCGTTATCTATGGTCGCTGGCACTGGAGCCATTACCCACCAATTCATTGGGGTTATCATCACAGCTTTCATAGACATCATCACGGATTCTTTTTCTGGCATCCTCGTGTTCATGTTTCACTTTTCCATTCACCACTTTGTGCTTTCCATTGGCGTGACAGGCACTTGGTAAGACTTAACTATCATCATTATCGAAACCGCAGACACAACTATCATAACCATCACTCAATTATTCAACATGCAAGTGCTAGACGTTGGCAACATAATTCGCTACGCCACAGGGTTGGGCATGCTATTCATAAACCTACTAGCAACCTTCATAATCCTAACCGTAACCTTCGGAAACCTACAGGTGTCCATCTACATCAAGGATCAAAAATAGGACGAATTAAGTCGGGCTTAAGTAATCAACATCAGATAGGTGGCGTTAAGCACATAAAAAAAATTCAACAAAATCTTAACCAGCCTCTAATTAAGCCGCTTAAGATTAAACAACGACCAGAGATCAAGCACCTACCTAAGATTAAACATCAACCTAAAATTAAGCACCGACCTAAGATCAAACATCAACCTAAGGTTAAGCATCAACCTAAAATTAAACATCGGCCCAGAATCGAACACCGGCCTAAAATTAAACGCTAGCCAGAAAGTAAACTTAGCTTGAGTAAAAAAGATTAATTCGAACTATTTATTACTGAATTTAAAAGCATTTTCTCAAAGTCGTTTAATGACTTAAAGTCAACAGTAATAAGCTCTATACGACTTTCCGTGATTTTTTCTAACATCACTTTAGTAAGAACGTCATCAACTTTATTATAACCAACAATGCCTTCCGAGGTTATGAAAACAGCCTTTAAACGCTCAACGCTAACTTCAGTGAGTAAACTATAAAGTTGCTCTTGATCAAAAACAAATTCAGCGTTAAAAACCCAACCAAAACTGACAAAGCCTTCACCTTGGTTTTCTACACGTAAATAACCACATTTAGGAAAATCATCATCACCAGGTAAAGGTAAGGCGTTGAATGAAGAGCTCTCATGAGCATGATAGTGATAGGTTGATTTTTTAGCTTGGCCTTCTAGCCACTCAGGCAATAATTTTGAATGACTTACTTGATAAATCGGCTTATTCACAAGTTCAGGCGTTTTCTGCACAAACCTTTGTAAGTTTTCAAAATCATCTTGAGCATATAAGTCAGCTTTATTAGCAATAATCTTATCAGCGATTTGTAATTGTTGTATAAAACAATCATGCTCAGTATATCGCTTGTCACTAATCTTTCTAGCATCCACCAGCGTAATCGTGTGACACAAATCTAAAACTTTTTGGTAGTGTTCTGCACTTAAAACAGAAATAACTTCTTTAGGATGGCCAAGACCGGTTGGTTCGATCAGTAGACGATGAGGTTTAGCATAAGCAAGCAAACTGTTCAAAGCAACTTGCATTGGTAAACCTGCGGCACAACACATGCACCCCCCGGGAACTTCCCGTATAAACACTTCCTGTTTGTCAGTTTCTAAGCCTTTCAGCAAACTACCATCAATGCCAACTTCACCAAACTCATTAACCAAGACCGCCCACCTTTCGTTTGCAGGTTTTTGTTTTAATAAGTTTAAAATAGCCGTAGTTTTACCAACGCCAAGAAAGCCGGTAATAATATTAGTTGGAATAGCGGTTAATTTTTCTGACACGAGTTTGTGTAAAAGGTTACTTTAAGCATCAGCAAGTGTGCCTAACAAGCACACTTCTCCTCACCCTTCAAATGACAACGGTTATAAAATAAATTACCAATATGCGCTGTAACTAAAAGAACGCCACCAATAATGCTTAAAATACTTGCCATAGGAAAATTAAAACTCATGCTCCCATCTTGATTCTGATTAACTGATGGACAACATTTATCGGTACAGCGAGTAGCGGCTGCAGTCGTTTCAGGTTCTGCTAACATAGGGGCAAATAAGCTTGCGATAATTCCCAAACAACCCAATACGGCACAATAAACCACCCATGTTTTGCCATGCTGTTGGCCACCTTTCATAATCACTCTAAGCGCTAAAGGAATAGTCACCGCAGCTAAAATCCAGTGAGCGGCAGGATGCGCCCAAATTCCAGCAAAATCTTTAGCAAAAATCAAAAATATAGGTGTTAACAGACAATGAACTGCACAAAGGCTGGACGCAGTAATACCAACTTTATCGCCAAGCTCAGTTGGCAATAAATGACTTTGATTAAAAAAAGAACTTCGAATCATGATTTTCACTCTGGCAAAATAATCTTGTATGATACATTGTATCTTTTTTAAACGCTAGGCATAAGCGTCATATTTAAACTTGTTCCTAATAATAATTAAACAATACAAATAGAATCAATTTATTAAAGTTTAAATTTTACGCAAAAAACCATTAGCGCCCTCTAAAAGTGCTTTAGCTGATTCTGCATCTCTACCTGTCAATAACATTAAAATCGCTAATTTAACTTGTTTGCCTGATTCTTCTAATGCTTTTTCAGCTGCTACTTGGTCGACACTGGTTGCTTGCATTATCATATTAATACTTCTGGCATAAAGCTTTTGGTTAGTCGGACGTAAGTCAACCATCAAATTACCATAGGTTTTTCCAAGCCGAATCATACTGGCTGTCGTTAACATATTGAGCAACATTTTCTGTGCACTGCCTGCTTTCATTCGTGTAGAGCCTGTCAATGCTTCTGGCCCAACAACTGGTAGCAATGCTATATCAGATTCTCGAGCAATTTCAGCATTAGGGTTACAACTAATCGAAATAGTTTTTGCACCGAGCTGTTTAGCATATTCTAAAGCACCAATGACATAAGGTGTTCGACCACTTGCAGCAAGACCAACAACTATATCATGAGCCGTTAAATTAACTTTTTTTAAATCATCAGCACCCGCTTTGGGGTTATCTTCAGCACCTTCTTGAGCTACAAACATCGCCTTTTCGCCACCAGCAATTAATCCAATGACTTGTTCCGGAGGAGTATTAAAAGTCGGTACACATTCAACCGCATCTAAAATACCTAATCGGCCACTGGTACCTGCACCAATATAAATTAACCTTCCTTGCTTTTTAAACGAATCAACAATTAGATCAACAGCTTCTGCAACATGTGGCAAAATTTCTTCGATAGCTAATGAAACTTGATGATCTTCTTGGTTTATTTTAGTGACGATTTCTAATGATGAGAGTAAATCAATATCCAAAGTATTAGGATTTTGTTTTTCTGAAATCAATCCGGTTAGACTTGTTAAGGTTTTATCATTATCCAAATTATTTCTCGACTTATTCAATGACTCGTCAATAAACTTAACGTCTTGCTTGAAAAAAGTGTTTTAACAAGCTTGCACTCTGCTCTGCCAAAATACCTTCTGTAATTTCAATCTGGTGATTATGTTCGGAATGCTGCAATAGCTGATAAAGGCTACCACCCGCACCTGTCCTTGGCTCTCTTGCTGCAAACACAACCTGCTTTATTCTAGCATGCACCATGGCCATAGCACACATAGCACAAGGCTCTAAAGTAACATATAAGGTTGTATCGACTAAACGATAATTATTGAGTGTTTTACCTGCTTTACGCAAAGCAACAATTTCAGCATGGGCAGATGGGTCATGAGTCGTAATTGATTGATTGAACCCTTCACCAATAATTTTATTACTTTTGACAATCACTGCGCCAACAGGTACCTCACCGTTTGCTTGGGCTTTTTCAGCCAAACTCAAAGCCTTTTGCATCCAAAACTCGTGGCTATCATCAATCATAATTTGAAATTAATATTTAGTTAGTCTGATTATTAGTGATTTGTTTTTTTATAAAATCACTAATAAAAGTTGTACTATCATTCGATAAATGACCATTATCTCTAAATAAAATCCTATCATCGTGAATAACTCGACAAGTGCCATCTGAACATAGGGCTTTGGTTAAATCAATAAATTGAACACCAACTTCCTCGGCAGCTTTAGAAATGAGATCAATTTTATTCTGGTTGACAATGCTTGTTCGATCAAACTCACACTCAGTTAATGAGGTTTTTTCTCTCATTCCAAGTTTGATGCAGCGTATTGTATTTTTATTAATGGGTGTAGGCCCAATAACAACAACTTTTCGTTTGGAATTTTTTAGTTGCTGTAATGTTTGATTAAATTGATTCGCTGACTGTGGATATTCAGTAATAGAAAAACTTGAAGATAAAATAACGGTATTAATTTTCTCACCTATTGGAGAGTTTAAATAATCAAATATCTTTTGATTAAACTCTTTACAGGTGATTGCTCCGGTTGTTTTGGCTTCTTCAAAACCAATAATAGGCGGACAGGCCGCAAGCGTTGCCTGAAGTATACCTTTTTCACTATACGCCTTATCAACTGCTCGGGACAAATGCATAGCAAAACTATCACCCCAAACCATAACACTTGGATTTTCAGAAGATCGGCATTTCTTATCTAAAAACTTACCGCTATAACACGTATCGGATAAACCATAATTATGGTAAAAGTTTTTTCCAAAGCCAGCCCTTTCCGGAATACCTTTAGTGATATGTAAAAACAAACCAAAACTAATCAAGACAATTGAAATTAACAACGCCGAAAAAAATAAAGGCTTAGGTTTGTTTTTAAAAAGCTTAAATCTTATGGGGTCTTCTACTAACTTTTTAGTTAAGTAAGCAAGTAATAACGTTAATGTAATTGCGATAACTACATGATGCAATTCAAGCTCACCAATAACATAAATTCTAGCAAAAGCAAGTATAGGCTGATGCCATAAATAAGCACTATAACTAATTAAACCAATACCAACTAATACTCGATTACTTAACAACGAATAAAGTAATGTACCTGGTTGAGTAAATAAGATGATAAGTAGCGTTCCAAATGTTGGTACCGTAGCATATAAGCTTGGAAAAGGCGTTTTGTCCGTATAAGCAAAAATACTAAACATGATCATAGCTAAACCTAAAAGACTAAATGTCTGGCTTTTTAACTTTGAAAATGCAACCTGCCCCGCTCGATTAAAATAAAATGCAACCAATGCACCTAATAATAACTCCCAACCTCTCGAGTAAAGCATAAGAAAATTGACTTTTGTATTATGATAAGCTCCCCAGTGAGCAACCGCTAAACTAACGATACTACAAAGAATTAATAGACTAATAATTTTTGGCTTTCCCCAATGCCAAGCTAACATAAGAAAAAGAGGAAAGAGAATATAATATTGCTCCTCTACAGATAAAGTCCAAGTATGCAATAACGGCTTTAATTCGGAGTCCGTATTAAAGTAACCTCGCTTCATACTAAAATAAATATTCGATGAAAATGTTGTTGCACCAATAATACTTTGGCCAAACTCTTGGAAATCATCGGGGTACATCAAAAACCAAGCAAAGGGAATACAAACAATTGTGACAAAAAATAAAGCAGGTAAAATACGTCGAACTCGACGCTCATAAAATTTAATAAGGCTGAACTTACCTTGATCCATTTCAGATAAGATAATTGAAGTAATTAAGTAGCCACTAATTACAAAAAATATATCAACGCCAACAAAACCACCTTTGAATGACTCAAAACCGGCATGAAAGAGTATTACGGGGATAACAGCAACAGCTCTTAACCCATCAATTTCTGGACGATATTGCATCGACACCTACCTTTTTATTTTTATATCCACTGAAAGCCTGTTGCTACTATTAAGCTAAACATAGACCTCCATAATTTATATTTGACAACTTCCCGCTTTTTATTGCAAGTGTTTTAACTAATTTCTATTAGTACCCTCGATATAGTGAGGAAAAGCAGGCTACTCCCACTCAATGGTTGCTGGCGGTTTCGATGAAATATCGTAAGTCACTCGAGAAATACCATTGATTTCGTTAATAATACGATTAGATACATGCTCAAGAAAATCAAAAGGTAAATGTGCCCAGCGCGCTGTCATAAAGTCAATCGTTTCAACCGCTCGTAAGGCAATGACATAGTCATATTTACGTGCATCCCCCATCACACCAACCGATTTTACTGGCAGAAAAACAGCGAAAGCTTGCGAGGTTTTATGATAAAGCTCATGATTGTGTAATTCTTCAATAAAAATATTGTCGGCTAAACGCAATAAGTCTGCATATTCTTTTTTGACTTGACCTAAAATTCTAACACCTAGTCCAGGCCCAGGAAATGGATGACGATATAACATGTCATAGGGCAAACCTAGCTCTAAACCAATTTTTCTTACTTCATCTTTAAACAATTCACGTAATGGCTCAACGAGTTTAAGATGCATATCTTCAGGTAAACCACCAACATTATGGTGAGATTTAATCACATGAGCTTTACCGGTTTTAGCTCCAGCTGATTCAATCACATCAGGATAAATAGTTCCTTGCGCTAGCCATTTTGCATCGTTTAATTGGGATGCCTGCTCCTGAAAAACATCGATAAACGCTTTACCAATAATTTTTCTTTTAGCTTCAGGCTCATCCTCATTTTGAAGTGCTGTTAAAAAACGCTCTTCAGCATCAACTTTAATCACATTTAAGCCAAAGTCTTTATGGAACATATCCATCACTTGTTTAGCTTCATTTAACCTCAGCAATCCATTATCAACAAACACACAAGTTAACTGTTTGCCTATAGCTCGATGCAACAGCATAGCTGTTACCGATGAGTCAACCCCGCCGGACAAACCTAAAATCACTTGATCTTTACCAACGGTTTGTTTGATTTCCTGAGTCGCATTTTCAATAATACTGTCTGCAGTCCAACGTTTTTCACAGTCGCAAATAGTCTCAACAAATCGCTCTAAAATACGACCACCTTGATGAGTATGTGTCACTTCTGGGTGAAACTGTACACCATAAAATTTTCTTTCTTCGTTCGCCATGGCAGCTAGTGGCGCATTATCAGATTCACCAATTGCAACAAAATTTTCTGGCAGCTCAACCACTTTATCACCATGGCTCATCCAAACATCAAGCAGACTTTTTCCTGCTTCAGACTCATCTTCTATACCATCAAATAAAGATGACTTAGCCGCATGACGAACTTTGGCATAACCAAATTCTCGCTGAGTTGAACTAGCAACTTTTCCACCAAGCTGGTGCGCCATGGTCTGCATACCATAACAAATACCTAACACAGGGATACCCAGCTCAAAGACTATTTTTGAAGCTCTTGGAGTGTTCTCTGCAATAACACTTTCAGGACCGCCCGATAAAATAATGCCTTTAGGTGAAAAGTTTTTGATTGACTCTTCATCTAAATCATAAGGAAACAATTCACAATAAACACCTAGCTCTCTTATTCGCCTTGCGATGAGTTGGGTGTATTGAGAACCAAAGTCGAGAATTAAAATTTTATCTGAATGTATGTCAATCGACATAAAATAATTCCTTAATATTTTCTTAAAGTAAAAAACTCAAAAGCCGCAAACAATTGCGGCTTTTAAAAAGATTATTCATTAAATACTTATTTAGAAACCTGATAGTTCGGGGCCTCTTTAGTTATTTGTACATCATGAACATGGCTTTCTCTCATACCGGCGGCTGTCACTTTAACAAATTCAGCTTTAGTCCGATAAGTTGTAATATTTTTACAACCTGTCAATCCCATAGAAGAGCGCAAACCACCCAACATTTGATGAACAATTGCATTTAAAGTGCCTTTATAAGGTACTCGACCTTCAATGCCTTCTGGTACAAATTTGTCTGCTGCATTCGATGACTGAAAATAACGGTCACCAGAACCATGCTTCTGCTGCATAGCGCCTAAAGAACCCATGCCACGATAAGATTTATAAGAGCGTCCTTGAAATAACTCAACCTGCCCTGGAGCTTCTTCGGTACCAGCAAACATAGAACCAACCATAACCGAATAAGCACCAGCTGCAATTGCTTTACACATATCACCCGAATAACGAATACCGCCATCAGCAATTAATGGAACTCCGGTTCCTTCAAGAACTTTGGCTACATTATTAACTGCCGAAACTTGTGGTACACCAACACCAGTGACAATCCGCGTGGTACAAATGGAGCCTGGACCAATGCCTACTTTAACACCATCAGCACCAGCAGCGACTAAATCTTTTGCACCTTCAGCAGTTGCAATATTACCACCGATCACTTGAATATCAGGAAAGTTAGATTTTACCCATTTCACTTTATCTAAAACACCTTGAGAGTGCCCGTGTGACGTATCAACTAAAACAATATCAACACCTGCCTTAACTAAAGCTTCAACTCGCTCATTTGTGTCTGCCCCCGTACCAACCGCAGCTCCGACTCGTAAATGACCTAATGAATCTTTACAAGCGTTTGGTTTTTCCTCTGCTTTTTGAATATCTTTTACAGTATAAAGTCCAGTAAGATGAAAACCATCGTCAACCATCAATACTTTTTCAATACGATGCTGATGCATTAATCTTAAAACATCTTCTTGAGTCGCTGACTCAGTCACAGTGACTAACTTATCTTTAGGCGTCATCACCGAAGAAACAGGCCGATCAAGATGGGTTTCAAAACGAATATCTCGACTTGTAACCAGACCAACTAATTCACCATCCTTTACAACAGGTAAACCAGAAATGCCATGGCGTGATGTGATCGCTTTAAGCTCCTCAATGCTGGTCATTGGGTCAACTGTAATTGGATCGGTAACAACCCCACTTTCAAACTTTTTAACTTTAGTCACTTCAGATGCTTGTCTTTGGATATCCATATTTTTATGGATAAATCCTATACCGCCTTCTTGGGCCAAAGCTATGGCTAAATTCGCTTCGGTAACCGTATCCATAGCGGCTGAAACCAATGGAATAGTTAAGTTAATTTCACGCGTTATTTGAGTGTTAAGTGTTACCTCATTAGGCAAAACTTGAGAGTGAGCAGGAATGAGTAGAACATCATCAAAAGTTAGGGCTTCTTGAGTGATCCGCATAATCAAAATTCACCAAATTAAGAAGGGCTATTAGCCAAAGCAGGATTATACAGATAAATTGATTTAAGTAAAAATAATTTTAATAGTTTTTTACTATGATGTTAGCCTAATTTATAAAGTAAAAACCAATACCCCCTAAACCACTATCTTATGATTAATTGCTTTTATTCCTGGAAAGACATGATCAATTTGTGAAGGGTTTAGTTGCCAATGTTGTTGTAACACCGTCGCTAGCCAAGATCGAATATCTGACGTAGGGCGTAAATCACGGCCTTCATAAAGATCCTTAGGCGCAAGGCCAGGCCATTCACCTAAAACTTGGCCACCATTAACAGCTCCACCTGCCAAAAATAGTGCCGAAGCGGTTCCATGGTCTGTTCCAAAGGTTCCATTCACTCTAACGGTTCTACCAAACTCTGTGGCTACAACAACAAGCGTATTTTCCCACTCTTTTCCTAGCTTCTCTTTTAACTTAAATAAACCGGAATCGAGACTTTTAAATTGTCGATTTAAACCATTAACTTGACCTCTATGAGTATCCCAGCCTCCCATTTCTAACATAGCGCAATTAATTGTTGGACTACTTGAGAGTAATTCACCACAGTAGCTAGTTAACTCAGCAAACTTATGTTTGACTTTATTAGCTTTTTTAATGTTCAGCATAGAGCGAGTTTTAACACCTTCATTCAAACGCTCTTTAAGCAATTCATCTTTTTGATAAAGCGCTGCTAAACGTTGATAAATACCTTCATCAGCACTAGGTAATGTCGAGGGATACCAAGTGCGAGTCTTTTTAGAACCAAGTAAGGAAATAGGCAATGAAGGCGATATAGCTAATGCATCCCCTTGATATTGAGAAAGTGCGCGACCTAACCAACCACTATCATAATTTTTTTTCTGGTCGAGCCCTGACTCTAATAAATCTTGCGCATCAAAATGAGATCGCGATCGATAAGGTGAAGCAACTGCTACAACCGGGAGCATTTGTTTTTGCTTGTACCATTGATGTAGCCTAGACAACTCTGGATGTAAACCAAAGCCTCGGTCTAAGGGCAATAACTTATTTTCAATAGGATTTAATAACTGTCGTCTTAATGGCTTTAAATTTTTATCAAAGCTAGGAACAACAGCATGCAAAGAATCCATAGCACCACGTAACATCACCCATATAAGCTTTTTTGGTTGCTTACTTTTGGCGCATGCCGTAACCATGGGGTTCGCTAATAAAACCAACCCTGAACTACCTACTTTTATAAAATCACGTCGATTCATAGTCATATTAGTCACCTTTGCCAGAAAAAATCACCTGCGTTGAAATTCTGGACTCATTAATAATAATGCTAAAGCTTGTTGGTTACTTTCTGCATTTTCCAAAATTGATTCTGTGTTTTTGCTCAGCTGATTACCGAGAGCTGATGCAGAAATTTTTAAAGCATTACGTTTTACTCTTGCACTAAACTTTTCAGACCAATCAATTCTTGTCATTAAAGCTTCAGGCCCATTCCAATAATCCATAGTATCTTCGTAACCGGCAGGAGAACCAGCATTAAAAGGCATTTGTCCTAACACATTAAAAGACTCTTTTAAATGTTGGTGAGTCAGTCCTTTATAACCACAAGCACGATGACTTGATATAAAAAACTCCCGAGGCGTTTTAAATTTTTGCTGTGTTATTTGCCAACTTTCGGAATGCTGAATTAACGTGGTTAATACTTGCTTTAAATGACCACCTGTTTTTAGCCAAGTTTTCACCATTGCATTAACCAACTCAGGATTAGGCTTATCGGCAATAAAGTGACGTGCTAATTTAAAGCAGACGTAACGAGCTGTTGAGGGATGTTTGGCCAAATCTCTTAAAATAGTTTCGCCTTGAGTAACATCTTGACTTTTATACTCTCGACCTAAAATTTTTCTAGTACCTGGTTGATGTGTGTCAGTTCGAAAAGTAAAGCCTTTTTTCTCTTTTTCACTTTTCGAAACACTCCAACCGGTGATTGCCATCGCTAGCTCTTGAACATCCTGCTGGGAATAACCACCATCAACACCTAAAGTATGTAGTTCTAAAATTTCTCTCGCTAAGTTTTCATTAAGTCCTTTTCTTTTATTTTTCTTGCCAACCTGAGAGTCTGGTCCGATAGAACTTTCATTATTCAAGTAAAACAACATCGCTGGATGTTGTTCAACAGCGATCAACATATCATGAAAATAACCCACCAAGTTTTGAGCAATTGCCTCTCGCTCTAAAGTTGGAGCAAGCACTTTCATGTTAAACCCATTTTTTGTTACGCTAAAGTGATTAGAGAAAAAATCAAGCAAACGTGCTTGAAAAGAGCTTTCTGTTACAACACTCTTTCTTAATGTATCAACCGTCAATACTCTTGCCGTTTTTAACAGCTCCTTATCGATATCTGACAACATAAACTTCTTAGCTGGTGATTGCTTTTGTTTTTTTTCCGGTTTTTTTGAGTTTTTCCTAGAGCGTTTTTTTTCCAATCTATTTTGAATTTTTCTATGGTTAAGCGCCTTAACTAATCCAGCTGAGTGACCTAACTTAGCATCAAACTCTAAATTATTGAGTTGTTTTATCAACCATTCTTCTGGTGATTGTCTAATAACAGCTAATTCACCTGGCCTAGCACCTAAACCAAAACGGTTAGCAGCAATTTCAGCAGTTTTTTGCAACATAACGTCTTCCAATATCACTTTTTACGCAGATAAAAGCATTAAATAAAACCAGTAGTTCTAGTGTACAATAACCAGACATTATAAGAAA
>CAYPMT010000024.1:0-8285 GCA_964411875.1 uncultured Kangiellaceae bacterium | reverse complement strand
TTATTACAGCCTCAAGAACCACCAACACGAAAAGTTTTTACGGTTAGCGAGCTAAATAGACAAAGCAAGCAAGCTCTAGAATCTGCTTTCGGTAGTGTTTGGATAAAAGGTGAAATATCTAATTTAACCAAAGCGGCTTCTGGCCATTGGTACTTTTCTTTAAAAGATGAAAAAGCACAAATTCGCTGTGCTATGTTTAAGTTTAAAACTCAAACACTCAAATTCTCCCCTCAAGAAGGTGATGAAATTGTTGTTAAAGGAAAAGTGAGTCTCTATGAAATACGTGGCGACTATCAACTAATAGTCGATTATATGGAAGCATCTGGCGAAGGTGATTTACAACAAAAGTTACGCCAGCTTATGCAAAAGTTACAATCTCAAGGTTTATTTGCGGAAGAAAACAAACGAGCTTTACCTTTTATACCGCAGCGAATTGGCGTGATTACCTCTCCAACTGGTGCCGCAATTCATGATGTTCTTAATGTATTAGAAAGACGCTGCCCTATGGTACCGGTGATTATTTACCCCACACAAGTACAAGGTGCTGATGCGGCAAAACAAATTATTCAAGCAATTGAACTGGCTGAGTCACGTAATGAGTGCGATGTTTTATTACTCACTCGTGGTGGTGGTTCTTTGGAAGACCTTTGGTGTTTCAATGATGAAAAATTAGCTTATAAAATTGCTGAAACAGCATTACCCTTAGTTGCCGCGGTTGGGCATGAAGTTGACTTCACCCTAGCAGAAATGGTCGCCGATTTACGGGCAGCAACACCATCAGCTGCGGCAGAATTATTAGCACCAGAACAAAGCGAATTACAACAAAGGCTAGATGGTTCAAGTCTTGAGCTTAACGAGCTACTTATTGACCAAATTAGTCAATTACAAACTCGCTTAAACTACGCTTGTTTGCAACTTGCCGATCCAAGCCACGCAATTGAACACCATTCACAAACATTAAATTATTTAAGGCAACGGTTGGTTCTACAAATGAATCAACAACAAAGCCATCAACAACAACGACTTGAAAAGTTGTCCAGTCAGCTTGCGTTTTTAAATCCAAAAGAAAAGCTTAACTTTCATCAACAAAAATTAACTCAACTAAAAAAACAACTTTATCAATCTTGGTTAAGTGTTTTTAATCATTATAAAAATCAGTTTTATATACAAACACATACTCTAGAAACATTAAGTCCCTTATCAACATTAAGCCGCGGCTATTCAATTGTTAGAGACAAAAAAACTCAAGCAGTTTTATCTTCAACAAAAAAAATTACTGTTAATCAAAAAGTTAATCTATTAATGAAAGATGGTAAACTATCCGCAACGATTGATAAGGTTGAAATAAATCAATCAACAAAATCTTTAGAAGAATAAATATTATGCAAATTTGGGTTGATGCTGATGCTTGTCCTGTTGTTATTAGGGAAATTCTTTACCGAGCATCAAAAAGAAATAAAACCTTAATCACTTTTGTTGCTAATCAATATATTAATATTCCAAAATCACCGCTCTTAAAAATGCTTCAAGTTGAACCCGGTTTTGATGTTGCTGATAATATGATTGTTAAAAAAGTGACTAAAGGCGATTTAGTTATCACAAGTGATATACCTTTAGCCGATGAGATCATCGAAAAGCACGGTTTTGTATTAACGCCTCGCGGTGAAAATTTGACTAAAGAAAATATTAAAGTTCGTTTAAATATAAGAGACTTTATGGAAACCATGCGCTCTAGCGGTGTACATACTGGTGGCCCAGCAGCCCTCAGCCATAGTGACCGCCAAAAATTTGCCAATTGTCTTGATCGTTTTTTAGCTCAAAATACCTAATAAGCTCTCAACGAATACTAACTTACAAATACTTAATTTTCTTATGAAAAAATTGCTCACTCAAAATTAGCGCTTTAGAAAAAACCACTAAAAACAGTTAATATTAGTAAGTCACTAACATCTTGAACCTAACAAATTAAAAAGCCTTTTATTTTTTAGATAATCGACTTACAATGATTAATCCATGATGGTACGTTGGCTATTTTTTATATGCCAGATATTAATTGATAAAAATAGAAGTCGTTATGAAAGTATTACAAATAAGTAATTTCCATTATCTTCGAGGCGGTGCGGATAAAGTTTACTTTGATACTGCTGAACTTTTAGAAGAAAATGGGCATAGCGTTTCTTTTTTTAGCTCAAAACATACTGACAATCAATCGACACCCTTTGAAAAATATTTTGTTGAGCCTGTTGATTATTTTGGCAAAAAAACAGTGGGTTCAAAAATTAGTAGTGCAATTCGTTATTTTCATTTCAATCAAGCCGCAGATAATCTTGACCAATTATTAAAAGATCATAAACCTGATATTGCTCACCTTCATATTTTCCAAGGTCAACTATCCAATGCTATTTTACCGGTACTAAAAAAACATAAAGTTCCTGTAGTCATGAGTGTTCATGAATATAAAATGCTCTGCCCTGTGTATACTTTTTTAGATATTAAAGGTGAAGTTTGTGAAAAATGTGCTGGTGGAAAATATTATAATTGCTTTACTAAAAAGTGTAACAAAGGACAAACGGGGTTTAGTGCCTTTGCTGCACTAGAGTCTTATTATCGAGACTGGTTTATTCCCTACGAAAAATATATTGATCATTTTTTGATGGTTAGTCAATCTATTCGCAACAAGCATATTCAATATAAACCAAAATTTGAGCAGCAATCGTCCTGCCTTTATAACTTTCTTGATATTCATCAATATGAACCTCGCTATCAAAAAGAAAATTATTATCTGTACTTTGGCCGACTATCAAGAGAAAAAGGCGTTAAAACATTATTAGAAGCATTCCAGAAGTTTCCTGATCTAAACTTAAAAATCGTTGGCGACGGCCCTCTAAAACCCGAGTTTGAAGAAGCCTGCAAAAAATCGGGCCTCACGAATGTTGAGCTTTTAGGTTTTAAATCAGGCAAAGAGTTAACCGATATTATTGCTGGCGCAAAATTCAGTATTGTCCCATCGGAATGGTATGAAACTTTTGGCTTAATTATTATTGAAGCTATGGCTTTAGGTACACCGGTTATTGGTGCAACTATAGGCGCAATTCCAGAATTGATCGAAAATAACTACAACGGCTTTCTTTTCGAATCGAAAAACTCAGATGACTTATGTAAGGTCATTAAAGCCTCACAAGAAATTACTTCAGATCAATATGAACAAATGACACAGAATGCGAGAAGTTTTGTCGAGGAAAACTTTACCAAAGAAAAACATTACGAAAAACTAATTGAAAAGTATAATCAAGTTATAGAAAACCACCAAAATTCTTAATAGATTATTCAATCAGAAAGGTGTTTTAGCAAACTTTAAAGAAAAGAAATAAATGGGTTAGCTAAATTAATCGGTTGCCAACCCAAAAACTCTCACTAAACAGTTTTAGCATTAACCGAGTCATCATACCAATCTGTCATATCATCATACATATCGCCTTTCATAATATAGTAAGGGGATTTATGATAGATTTTAATATCATGAAAAGGGTCAGTAAATATTTTAGTCATCCAAACTAAACCTGACTGAACCCCCATAATGAAAAACAAATGAACTGTTCTGAAAAGAACTGCACCAAGACCAATAATAAACCACAAAATAGATAGCTTGTACCAGAAGCTATGCGTTGAGTCTACTGAAAAAAAACCAAGTGCTGTCGGATATGCATATAAAAACAATGGTGCTAATGCCCATATAGTTAAAAGCACCACTTTACGTTTTAAGTTATAACCAACTTTAACGCTTTCTTTATATTCATGAGTCGCGTTATTAACCTCATCATAAGTTTTCGGTTCAAAATAAAAATGTCCAATCTGACGTAAAATCATTGCTAATAGCCAACCCACCATTACCGCTAAAATAGGATTCTTAAAAATCAAAAAATAGCTCGCCAAAAAGCAACTTGCACTAATCAAATGTAAAAACTGATTAATACGATTGTGGTGATAAAAACGGTGGTCATCCCAACGTTGTTTATGTAGTTCTTCGAAAAAATTCATAATAATTGACCTTTTTTATGATTAATTAGGAGTTAAGGTTATGATGCAATGAATAATTCTTGTCCCATGGAGATTCTGTCACCTAAATTTAAGCTTTTACACAATTCAAACTCTTTGCTAGCAAAGACAATTATAGTAGAGCCATGCTGAAAGTATCCCATTTCATCACCTTTACTATAACTTGCATTGCAATTTATAATATTAGGCCCTTGGTACTTTAGATCTAGCGTTTGATTAATGCAGTGAAATCTCATACTAGCAACAAGAATAGCTGCTACTGGAACTAGAGTGATACTTCCTTGATGCTGGTTTAAATGCAACTCTAAAACTGCTCTTTCATTTTTACAAAAAAGCTTTTCAATACGTTTTAGAGCAATTGGGTTTACATTCCATGTATCCCCAGAAATATAGTTAATCTTTTTTACCTGGCAATCAAGCGGTGCATGAAAACGATGATACATGCTCGACTTGAGCCTTAAGGTTACAAAACTACCATCTCGATATTTTTCTTGTAACACTCTATCAGGAATCAAATCGCTTAGCTCATAAGGGTAAGATTTTGCCTGAAAAACCTGAGTTCCTTGAATTTTACCAAAAGCGCCAATAATCGCATCACAAGGACTAGTAATAATTTCTTCTTTCTGATCCACCTTTCGAGCACCGGGCTTAAGTTCTCGAATAAAACAATCACGTAAACTTTTATATTCGGTTTTTTTTGCTTCTGACAAATCCAAATCATCAGCAAATAACTTCCATATTCCTATTGACAACTTAGTCAGCCAAGGACTCTCTATTTCGCTAAACCACCCCATCCATTGAGTTAATAAACGTCGAGGAACTCGGTTAGTTAATAAAAAGTTTAGTTGCTCTTGTTGAGTTAAAGCTTGAATTAATTTCGGCATAACGACTTTTGTTTTAATCCTTAAGCAACTGAGCGTTGTTGTTTATATTCATCAGAAACCGGTAATCCCATATCGGTTAAGAACTGATGCATGATAGGCTCAGCCTGATATTCACTTGCTCGAGTCATGGCTTGTTGACTCATAGTGTGACGACTCTCAGGTGCTTTAAAATAATCAATAATGGTTTGGCTCATTTCATCAATTGTATTAACTAGATAACCACTTTTTTTATGTTCAATAATGTCTCGAGGTCCTTTGCAGTCATACGCTAACACTGACATACCATAAGTAAAGGCCTCTAAAATAACATTACCAAAAGTATCAAAGCGCGATGGGAAAATAAATAAATCTAAGCCCGAGTAATAACGATGAATGGTTTTCTTATCAACCCAACCTAAAAAGTGTGCGTCAGGCAATGCTTGTTTAAGCTCATCTTCATCAGGACCTGTGCCAGCAATCACAATGCGCAAATCAGGCATTGACTGCCTCGCTTTAGCAATAATCTCAGGCAAATCAAAAATACCTTTTTCTTTACTAATTCGACAAGCAATAAATAAAACGGGGGTTTCTTGGCTAGCATCACTAAATATATCTGACTTTTTTATTGGTTCAATTGAGTCATCACGTTTTTGAGCATGATGAGCTGTAATAAAAACATTCTCTTCTGGAATTTCCATTTCATGCTCGGTAAGCCATTGGCGATGTTCTGAATTGAGTACAAAAACGCCATCGTATTGATGATAGAGCATCCTCAATGCACGTCTTATCCGATCTCGTTCATGATGATTAAGGTTAGTTGTACGCTGAATAAAGTCCATCCAGTCTGTATGCATAAAGAAATAACAAGGTACATTAAACATATATTTAATAAATAAAGACACTAACGCCATGGGGCCTTCCGTCGAGCAAACAATACGATCATAACCACCCTGATAAAAAACATTCGCAATTTGTAATAGATCAGGAATACGGATTTCCTGCTGTGTATAGCCCGGAATATTAAATGAAACCAAAGGCTTGATAACATGCAAATGCGGTTGTGACTCTGCCTCATCATGACAAATTAAAAAATCTATAGGTAAATCGGCTTTTTGAATTTCTTTTAATTTACCTGATAAAGAATTAGAAACACCATTTTTATCAAATAATGTATCCGTCAAATAAAGCGCTCTTTTCGAGTGACTATGTTTACCTAAATAGTTTGCAAATTTATCAAGGAACTCTCTATTTTTGTATAAGACACGAGTACTCGCTAATGTCGTACCAGCTAAAACGGCTGAAATAATTAATGGGAAAGATAAAGAGCTAACAACTTTTTTGATATCAAACCCACTCATATTCTTACTTTTCACATTACCCGATAAAAGATTACTAATCTGGCAAGGTATTTCAAATTTTCGAGTAATATATTCTGTCGATAAATTATTTAGGTTTTTATCGTCAGGCGTTAGGTTAAGCCCTTTAACTCGCTTAATAATTAACTGGTTAAGATGTGTAAATAACTCATTTTTAGTCTTATTAACTACATCAACATAGTTAGCCGAAGGACCCTCTTTAGCATCAGCAATATTTTCTAAATAAGAAATAAAAAACTTATACTCTTTTGGTACTTTCCACTTAAATAACTTACTCGGTTTTTTACCAGCCAATGCATCATGTACAAAACCAAAAAATTTCTGTGTGTTTTTGCTGTTTCTCATTTCCAGCATAATATTACCAATGGCCAAACAGGCAATTTTATCCTTAAGCTCACCTCGATGCATAAGCATTCTAAATAAACCGGGGTCTTCCATTTTAGTGGCTATTTGTGCCGCATAATCAAGCAGAGCAATATTAAGCTTTTGATTCTCCATCACTAATCCAAAAGGTGCAACATGGCCTTCTCGGATTGCATCAAGGGCTAACTCAGAAGCACTTTTTTGCTTAAGCTTTTCAGATAAATTAGGTACCCAAAGATAAGAGCCACAGTGTCCGGCAAACATTCCCATATGACAATCTGAACCACCAGTAAGCACTTTGGGTTTATTAGGATCAACGCCAAACTCCTCAGGATTTAACTGATGTTTTTTGGCAAAGAACTTAACTTTTTCTGGTGTCAAGCTGGTAATCCAATTTAACGTTAGCACTGACTGCCAAAGGTCTCGCTGACCATTAAGTACTTCGAAACGTTGAAAAAGAACTGCTAGCTTTTCAAATAATTCAAAATTGATGTGCTCACTGCTCGTATAGAAATATAAAGGATGAGGTAATATAACTGGGATGTTATGTTGATGAGCATAGCGTAAAAAATCATAAATGTTTTCGCGCTTTTGAAAGAGGATTTTTTCTTGTGGACGCGAGAACCCAAAAGTTAACACATGAACAAACAAGTCATACTCAGGAAAGAAACACGTAAATTCAGCTGCAACTAATACATCCTGACCATCTTCAATGAGTTCCCAGCAGGAACGTGCATTATTATGATTGGTTACGGTAATAACATCGCAACCATTTTTTTTAAGGCTTTTAACTAACTTTTTAGTTTTCAACCAAGTTTCTGGTAAACCTAAAATTCGGCCCCATAACTCATCAGGCACATCACTATTACGATCATGGCAATGCAAATCAACTTTCAAACAATCTTCAAGGTTATATTTGTTCGATTCTTTTAACAAATATTGATTAAACTCTGCTTGTAGAGAAGCACGAAAACCACCGGCCTTACTTTCATCATTTAAATGACTCATACTTCTCTCAGCTCACTCGATTGATTTAAATTACTATGATTATTTGACTTAACGACTTTTTGAAGGACAGGATAACGAGCAACTAACATTTCTTTTAAGAATTGTCTTTTAATCGCTTTATTGGTCATTCCCGGTGCCTGCCACCACCAACCATCTTGTTGCATTTTTTTTGCCGCCTTAATAAATCGCAAACTAACTTCAACAAAATCCTCATCCGTAAAATTCAAGCTCATAATAAAGCGGCCACTACCTACCCAACTGATATCCAAACCCTCTGACTTTAAATAAAACTGAAACATCCAGTTATAACAACTGGGCAATTGATATAATACCGTTAAAATCGAGTGCATATTAACAACTCGAATCGGCAGCTTAGCTGAATTTAATTGTTGATTTAATTCAAGAACTCGTTGATTCCAAAGTGCATCTGCTTGCTGATAAATAGTTTGGTAATGTGGCTCTTCTATACGCTTTAAGAACTCATTCATGGATGCCATAACATAAGGATGAGAGTTAAACGTACCCCTAGCAAAGGAAACATTAGCGGGGGAATTATCTTTATAACGCTTCATTAATTCATGCTTGCCACATAAAACCCCAACCGGCAAACCACCACCCA